>MWYU01000719.1 GCA_002050375.1 Chitinophagales bacterium 62-2 | reverse complement strand
CATGAAGACTTTGGAGTGAACAAAACCAACTCGTGATAACCCAAGGCGTTTAAAAGTACAACTGATAAAACCTTAAGAAATGATAAGCCCATCAATTTGGAATTATTAGAGGTTATACCATTACGAAAAATAGAAAACTTTAGACTAAGCACATAAATAACTGTTTACAGAATGAGTTTTACAGCATGTGTTGGTAATAACTAAAAAATAAATAAGTTCAATCCAAACTTAATGTCTTCTGCGCATTATTAAAGAGCAAACGCTTTAACAGCACTGGCTTTATAACCTATTCTTTCAGCGATCGCATACAATTGCTGACCTGGCCCAACGGTTACAGGACCGTTATAAATCTGCCATTTGTTTTCTGCAGGCTTCTGTCCTTTTGATACAAGCTGCCACGAAATAGAGTTGCCTTCAGTGGAACAGTTGATGGCAGCCTTATTCCCCGATAGGGCAAAAACCGGTTCTGCTGTATTTGGTTGTACCATTCCCGGCCACATAGATTCTATAAACTGCTTCTCAGGGATAAAACCTTTGTCTTTCATATTCTTCATCCATGTCTCAAGTTCGTTTTTTAACTCAGAAAGCTTAGCTGCGTATTTGGGATCTGCTGCAATATTATGCAGTTCGTAAGGGTCGGCTTGAGTGTCGTACAATTCTTCGTCGGGCTTTGTTTTTCTGAACCATAATTTCTGTACGTCATTCAGCTTTCCCTCTTCATTAAGCCGCAGTAATTCTTTCATCAGATCCATATCTAAACGATAGGCTATCTCCTGTATATAGGGCTTTTCTGGTTGAAAATTTTTATAGTATTTAAACCTGCCATCGCCTACTGTGCGAACCATGTCATAGTTAGCATCCATACGATCACGGGCACCAAATATATATTTTCGGGGCGCTGCTTTTTGAGGTCCTAAAAAAGCCCAGCCTTGCATGTAATCAGGAATTTTTATTCCTGCCAGTGATAGGGTTGTAGCGGCAAAATCAACACCGCTGATTAATTGATCATCTACAGTACCTGCATGTTCTTTATGGGGGTAACGAATAAGCATAGGTACTTTTAGCCCGCTATTAGTGATTTCCCTTTTCCCTTTTGGCAAGGGGCCGCCGTTATCAGAATACCAAACGATGATAGTACTGTCAAGTAAACCATAACCTTCCAGTTCTTTTAACATAACGCCTACCTGCTTATCCATTTCCATTATGTTGGAATACATTCGGGCCATGTCCCTGCGAATAACAGGAGATTCGGGATAATAGGGTGGCAACTTTACTTTAGGCAGGATCAACTAATAACGGATCATTCTTTTTTGTCCATATCCGTGATTCGTGTGTCACTATAAAATTGAAAACCGCAAAGAATGGTTTGCCAGGCGGACGGTTTTTATAGTGTGCAATTCCATCACTTTGGTCCCATCCTGCTCTTAATGCTTCGAACTGGTAATCTTCTTTGGCGTTGTTGGTGCAGTAATATCCTCCTCTGCGCATCAGTTCGCTGAACATCTTTACTTCAGGCGGCGTTACTACAGAATATTTGGGAATACCAATTGTTGGAAAAGCATTTTGCGTGCGCATATTATCGGTGCCTAAATAAGTGGGATACATCCCCGTTATTAAAGCTGACCGGCTGGGTGCACATACGCCGGCAACATGATACACATTGGTAAAACGAACGCCTTCCCTTGCAAGTCTGTCAAGGTTTGGCGTTTTAGCAGTAGAGTCTCCATAGCAGGCGAGGTAGGGGCTGATGTCTTCAGCAACCAACCATAGAATATTTGGTTTTTGAGGGGAAACACTTTTTGCAGTTTTGTTATTAACGTGTTGCGCGACCAATTTTATGCCTGGGCCGCAAAGAAGAATTATTAGAGTAACGAACAGGTATTTATTTCTTACAATCATAATAATCATTAAAGCATCTTGCTGTTACGATATGAGTAAAAGCATTTTTACAAGAATTAATTTTTTCCCTTTTGCAGAAGCATCACATTCTTTCCGTTTTCCTGTATTGCCAGTTTCTTCGCCTCCTTATCCGTTAGAGACACATTGTGTGATACATTACTATTTATCCAAAGTATTTCCCCATTTCCCAAGTCATTTGGATTTTCAAAAACATCCTTTGCGAAGCCGTACCACCAGTAACCTACTAACTTCTTTCTGTCGTCAATAATTTTAAGCACTTCCCCCTTTTCCGAAAAATCATAAAGAGTATTGTCATTCATGTCTTGCCATGTTCCTGCTGCTCTTTTATCCCAAGGTCCGCTAAAAGGCTTAGCTTCTTTGTTGTTACCCTTTGAAACTACATAACGAGGTTCAAAAAAAGTTTTTTCTTCCCCCTTGGTAAACGTACGCTCCATCTTTATAAATTCCTTTCCATTTAGTAAAACGATTGCTTTGATAGTTGTGGTGTTGTTAATTAAAAATGGCCCGGAGTACTTGGTTTTTTCGCGGGATGGGAGAGAGCCGTCAGTAGTATAAAATATTTCTACGTTAGCCGCTGGCACTTTACCCCTTAAAGCTAAACGCTCAACATCAATCCCGATCTTTGTTGGTTCCTGGAAAATACTGTCACCCATAATTGCAGCAGCCGAAATCACGATATCTCCTTTTTGAGGCGTAGCAATAAAAAATCCTCTTGCCATTCCATAAAATACTTTCCGGATATTTGATTGATTTAGGGTAACATCTATAGGGTCACCGTTTTCAAAAGATTGTAAATGAACGGGGCCATCAATATGAAAATGTACAGGGTCGTTAGCCCACGGCACCATTACAGCTTTATTATCGGCCACTTTAAAGGTAAGAATAGAAATATCCTGAAACCCCGGCTTCAAATGCTGGTTGGTGGCCTCCAACGTTAACTTAGTTGGATTGTCAGCCGTGGTTGTTGTTGTACTTGCCGCTACTCTATTATTTTTATACCCCTTTGCTGTTAATGTTCCCGGTTGATAGGGAACAGTCCAGACAAACTCGTGCAAGTCACTTTGTTTTTTTCGGCCCAATGATTTGCCGTTGAGAAAAAGTTCCACTTCATCGCAATTAGAATAAGCAACTACAGGGATAATAGTTCCTTTTTGCATGTTGCGATGAGTCCAATGCGGTAAAAGGTGAACCATAGGAGTAGAAGTCCATTGGCTTTGATAGAGATAGTAGGTGTCTTTTGGAAAACCTGCAAGGTCTATTACGCCATGATTGTATGTTCTTGCCGGCCAACCTCCAACAGTCCATCCGCTCTCTCCAAGGTAATCAAATCCCGTCCACCTGAATTGCCCTGCAATGAATGGAGTATTGCGGGCACGATCGAAACTTCTTCTTGCAGGCAACCTGATACCTGCATTATCATAGGAAGAGTTATATTGTTTAACACCATCAGTAAAAACTTCTTTAATGGCGTAAGGTGTAAAATCCATACGTGCCTTGCCTGGATCGCGCCACCAGGATGCAGCCCGATAAAAGCCACGTGTAGAAAAAGTATGTGGTACTTCTGTTAACACCAATGGCTTCTCCGGATTGTTTTTATGAAAATCTTCAATGAAAGAAAAAATCTCTCCCGGACCATTAAAGCCTGCAACGTCTACGCCTACAGGTAAGGAGCCACCTGTCGTCGGCCTTGTCTCATCATATTGGTGTATTAGGTCTGTAATGTGATGAATATCTTCTTTCCCGGTTTCATTTCCAATGCTCCAAATAATTACTGAAGGATGGTTGAAGTCACGTTTTATCCAGTCTGTTACATCGCGTTTCCACCAATCTTTAAAATAGCGGGCTCCATAATCGTAATCAGCTTTTTTGTGCCAGCCATCAAATATTTCATCCATTACAAGTATGCCCATCGTATCACACATATTATAAAAGGTCGGCGTTTGGGGATTATGTGCAGTGCGGATAGCATTTACTCCCATATCTTTCAACAACTGTAATTTCCAATGCAGAAAAGCATCAGGAACACCTGCACCCATTGGTCCGCCCGCCTTATGCTCACAAACGCCCTGCAATTTTACATTTTTACTGTTTAGCCAAAAGCCTGTCTGCTTATCCCACCTGATGGTTCGTATGCCAAAGGTTGTGGTATAGGTATCGAGTAATCTCCCACCCGAAGAAACATTTACTGTAAGGGTATACTTTAAAGGGTGATCAAGATCCCATAGCAGAGGGTCTTTGACTAAAAGATCTGTTGTTAACGATATTGTATCCGTAATAGCGTTGTTTAACAAGGTATCGCCAGTAGCTGCAAGCCTGCCATTCGGGTTGGTGATAGTATAAACAATTTTTAAGTTTTGCTGATCTGCCGGTACAGCAATTTTGGTTTGTACATTTACGAGTGCCTCATTCTTTCTTGCCGTTGAAGTGCGAATAAAAGTTTCATAAGGCGCAACATGAATTGGATTTGTTACTTCGAGCCAAACATGACCTTCGATACCGCAGCCATGATACCAGCGGGCACTCGGCTCTAATTCATTGTCGGCCTTAACGGCCAGCACATTTTTTCCGGCTTTCAAGTATTTGGCCAGGTCATAATAAAAACTAATCCAGCCATAAGGCCGATTGCCAAGGTGATGTCCATTAATGTAAACATCACTATTCATATATACCGACTCGAAAAAAACCTTCACATTCATCATCAACCACGAAGCATCTACTTCAAAAGTTTTTCTATACCAACCAGTTCCTCCAGGCAGGTATCCTCCCTCCCCTGAACTGGGGTTATCTTTATTGTACGATCCTTCTATAGCCCAATCATGCGGCACAACAACAGCTTTCCATTTCGAGTCGTCTAAGGAGACATCTTCACCATTAGGTAATTTACCCAAATGAAATTTCCAGCCTGTATCTATAGGTACTTTTCGATTTGGAATTTGTGCGTTTGAGGTAGCTGGAATGAAAAGAATAACGAGAAGACAAATGATAGCAACATGAACTTTTTTATTTAGTATTAAGGGATATACCACTTTCTTTTTTTAAAATAATAAGGGAAACTTTTTGGGCTAAAGCCTATTGGCCTGTATGATACGACCACAGCTTTAGAGCCGTAGCAATAAAAAGACATTTGAAATTACGGCATTAGCCGACAACATTATAAGTCTTCAATATCTCAATATTAAACTCGAAAAGCTTTTTAAAAGAATGTAAAGCAATTAAAAATACCGATCCAATTTTTACAGTGGCTCATCCTAATAATCATCATTCAAACCAAAAACAGGTTTTCTGGTTTTCCAATTTCCCTTGGTAAAGTCCGGGAATTTTTGGGGAGCGCCCCCGTTAGCTACAGACATTTCTGATAAAGGAGTAATAGCACTCCATGCCGCAGCATCGTAAACATCGATTAAAAAAGGTATTTTTCTTTTTACCGACTCAACAAAAGAGTTTATTACGAAATAGTCGTTTCCGCCGGCATGCCCTGAATTTGCGGTCTTGTCGGCATCTTTCTTCCAAAGAGGATGGTCGTATTGCTTCAAATAGCCATCTGCCACCTCGCCGATATGATCTTTACTTTTTCCATCAATATAGATAGTGTTACTATTTTTCATCCAAAGACCCTTGGTGCCTTGTACATGGTAGTCATCCTGCTTTGGCCGCGGTGTGTTTGTATCATGAGTAACAACTATAGTTTCTCCGTTTTCGGTCTGAATTATCGTAGTAACAACATCACCAAGTTTAAAATTTACTTTAGCATTAGGATGGTCTTTTCCGCCCTTTGCTACAATATATTCGTGCAACGACTTTGATTTAGTAGCCATAGAGGTTAGGGCTACAAAACGGTTTCCCCGGTTTATGTTTAGAATGTTTGCTATTGGACCAATGCCGTGGGTAGGATAAACATCGCCGTTATGGTCTATAGAATACTTGGTACGCCAACGCGATTCAGATCTCCCCTTTTCTCCGAACTCAACACCCGGCTGAAATTTTATTGCTCGCAGATCATGCAGGTAGCCGCACCGGCAATGAACCAGTTCTCCAAATACGCCTTGCCGTACCATATTTAAAACAGCCATCACATCCCTGCGGTAGCAGGAATTTTCAAGGATCATACAAGGAGTCTTCATTTGCTCGGAAGTATTCACCAAATCCCAGCATTCTTCGATAGTAAGAGCCGCAGATACTTCTATTCCAGGCCATTTGCCAGCCTTCATAACTGCCACTGCCATTGGTGTATGCCACTCCCAGGGTGTAGCAATTATAACTCCTTCCAGGTCGTCCCTTGTTACCATTTGCCTGAATGCTTCAGGTCCGTTTGTGTAAGTTTCAGGCTTCTTAAAACCGGCTTTTGCAATCAGGTCTAGCGCAATTTTTATCCGTTCCGGGTCAATGTCGCAGATAGCCGGAATAAGTACGTCTTTACGTCTCAATAGATTTTTCAAGTGGTTAGTACCGCGTAATCCAACACCGATAAAACCAATGCGGGCTTGTTTGTCAGGAGCGAAGCCTTTGCCTAAAGCAAAGGAAGGAGCTAATGCCACTCCCGTGCCGGCTACTATATTATTTCTTAAGAAACGTCGTCTGTTCATTTGATCTGACTTTTTTCGGGTTCAAAAAATTTATTTTTTCTTCTGATTATGCTGAAAATTGCAGCTTCACCGATACTTGAATTCTTAGGCTAGAATTAATAATCCTATTTTTTATAAATGTATTCTATTTCCTTATACAACTTTTAATTCCAAAGGTTTTTTTAGATTAGGAAAGGTATTGAAAGTCTCCTGCTACTTTTCGTAATCATGTTTTGTTTCTTTAAAAGGGATATATCTAAGTTCAGATTAGTTTCGGGGTTTCCTTAGCAACATAGGGCGTTGCTTTCCACGTTAAGGCGAAAAAAACGGAGCTTAAAAATGCCGATAGCAATATCAGTGTGAATGCCCCTTTCCAGCCATAATATTCTGCAGCTCCGCCAACTCCAACACCGGAAATAGTTGCACCAACGTACCCCCAGAATCCTGTAAAACCCGCAGAAGTTGCGGCTGATTTTTTGCCTGCATAGGTAGCTGCTGCTACGCTTACGAGCATTAACGGTCCATACACAAGGAAACCGGAAAGAGCAAGGATAAGTATTACAAGGAATGTATTTCCGTAGGGAGTTATCCAGAATAAAAAAATGCAAATAGCAAGAAGAAGCATATATATGGCCATCGTAGGTCCCCGCCGGGCCTTAAAAGTATTGTCTGAAATAAAGCCCGCGAGAAGCATTCCAGCAATTCCTACTAACTCAAAGGCAGCAAGAACCCATCCTGCCTTTGTAACATTAACCCCTTTGTTTGCACTAATATATAATGGTGTCCACGTTACCAGTCCGTACCGGACAATATAAAGAAACATATTTCCGAATGCCGTAAGCCATACAAATTTATTGGATAATACATTTTTGAATAATTCTTCATTAAAGAACTTAGATTTTTTTACCACGGCAGGCGCTACACTTTTGAGCTTTTCACCTTTGTATTCTTCTACAGGAGGCAAACCCATGTTTTCAGGTATATCTCTTAAACGGTTGAACAGGAAAATAGCAGTTAGAAAAGCAAGAATAGAAGGTACGATAAAGACATATTTCCATCCAAGCAGCACTAAATATCCGCCTGCAATAAAGATGATCGCTGCTCCTACCTGGTGCGAGCATCCAAAAATTCCCCAAATCTTACCGTATTCTTTCGGTGTGTACCAATGGCTTAGAAGCCTTGCTCCCGGCGGAAATCCCATACTTTGAAACCATCCATTTAGCCCCCAGATCAGCACTAACGCCCAAAGCATAGAATTAAAACCAAACACTAAATTTGCCAGGCCAGAGCAAAACAAACCGATTGACATTACATAGCGTGGGTTCGACCTGTCTGCTATGATACCGTTTAGGAATTTACCAACTCCATAGGTGATTTGCAGAACAGACACGATTAAGCCTAATTGAAATTTATTGAAGTGCAAATCTTTCTGCATATAGGGTAAGGCCATCGAGATATTTACCCGGCAGAAGTAATAAAAAGCATAGCCAATGAACGCACTGTATAAAACACGTTTTCGCCAATAACGATATTGTTCATCAACTTCCTCCCGGCTTTTGGCACCCGGCGCTGAAGCTTCAGACAAATTAAGAATGTTGAAATTTTTCATCGCGAATGAACAGTTTATCAGTCTTAATTAAATGGCTGATTGACTAAGAGTAAATCCTATTTAATTTCTACTGGTATGATCAGCAATAACCGTTATTACTTCATCGGCACTGGAGGGAGCTTTAGAAAAAAAGGACTTCAGATCCAGATCTCTTGATTGTTGAAAGTATTGGAGAGTAGCCTCGGTAAGAATTGGAGAAACCCCGATTTCATTCATCGTTTCGATTACCTGTTTCATTTCATAAAAGCGGCGATCATAAGCAACAGCATGTGATTTAATCCATGTTTCTCCGATTTGCTCAAATGACTTACTATCCATAAAAGTGGTGATCTCACGCCATAAGTCATCCGCAATCCCTGCTTTTTTTGCCGACACCAACATCTCAATAAGTAATACTTCTACTCCCTTAGAAAAGATGCTTCTAAGCATTTTAAACATGGAAGCTTTACCAACTTCTTCAGTATAAAATTTCGCCTTGATATTACTTGCTTGTAAGAAGTTGACCACTTCTTTACCTTTTCCCCCTCCGATTAACATTTCTATTGTAGCATCTCCCGGGTTAACAGCATTCAAAATAACACCCTCAATAAAATCCGCTTTGCTTGCTTCAATTATATTTTGGATGTTTATTTTGATGCCGGGGGAAGTGGAATTACAATCTATATAATATTGACTATCCCTTAAATAGGGAAGGCATTTGTTTGCTACAGTTTCTGCCACCTGCGTTGTAACAGTGGAAATAACGTAAGTGCTTTGAGCGATCAATGAAGGTAAATCGACAACAGGAGCATTGATGTTTATAGCCTTATTTAGAATGGCGTCTTTATGTAAAGGGTCTTCGATTAAGACATCGTACACCATGAATTCAGTTCCTGAATTATTGAAAATATTTGATAGAACTATACCGACAGTGCCGAAGCCAATGATTCCGATTTTATTGTTCATAAAGAAATGAGGTAATTAGGTATATTTTCTTTCGTTTTCCTTCATCTGTTTTATATCCTGCAGATCAAAAATTTCATCCAGAGAAGCTATTGTGTCCTCCACTTTTTTAACCCCTTTCGATCTTTTTATTTCTGCAAGAACCTCCTGGCTTGCCTTTACTGCAGCTCTGAGAACCTGGTTAGCATAGATGATGACTTTCACTTTACCAAGTGCTTCTATTTTATCTTCAGTAAGGTCAGGATAAGAAGTTGGGACAAGCACCAATGGAACAGGGCTTTTCCAGGAGTTGACAAATTCAATGATTTCATCAGGCGCTTTACTTTTAGAGTGAATAAAAATGCAGTCTGCACCTGCTTCTGCATAAAGCGTCGCTCTTTTTATCGCTTCTTCCTGCCCCATGCCTGCAATCAATGCTTCTGTTCTGGCTACTACTGTAAAGTCCTCATTTTTCTGAGTGTCCTTTGCTGCTTTGATCTTGCCTGCGAATTCGGTAGGGTCTAACAACTCCTGTCTTCCCCCTGCTAACAAACTTGTATCCTTCGGAAATCTTTTGTCTTCCAGGCACATCGCTGCTATACCGGCTTCTTCTAATATTCTGGTTAAATAAATTACATTAACAGCATTCCCGTAGCCTGTATCACCATCAAATAGAATGGGAATAGTAACAGCTTCATTCATGGCGCGGGCTTCTTCTACAAAATGCTTCATCGAAAGAATGCTCGCATCAGGCAAGCCATAAGATGCTGAAACACAAAACCCGCTTGCCCAAACAAAGTCGAAGCCTGCCCGTCCAATCATCTTAGCTTCCAGTGCATCGCGGGCTCCCACACCAGTTATATATGGGCGGCTTAGTAAGAGATTTTTAAAGACTGTTGCTTTTTCGTTTGTCATTACGTTTTAGAAACTTAGGTTAGAAATATGATTTTGAATTTCAAGATTAAATCCTGGCTATTTCAATTTAGCCTTAATGTAGTTTCGCCATTTCAGGAAACCATTTTTCTGCATTCTTGCGATATATTTTATCAACAACTTCGCGTGGAAGCTTTAATCCCTTAAATTCTTTTTCAACTTTAGGCACCTTCATTTTTTCGTCTGAGGTGAAGAACTTCCAGTGGCGGAGCCAGCTCTCGTGCGCCTCAGTATTTCTTTGTGAAGGGATTTGTGTAGAATCAACTCGCTGGTCGGTGGCATAGATCAACCGATCCTGGTATTTAATAAAGAAGTCATGTACTTTCTGCCATTCGGTTACGGCCTGGTATTGAAGATGCGATATACGTTCAGCCATATCCACCGCCATGTTTGGAAATCTATCAAGGCGTTTAGCAAGCTCATCTACGCTCCATTCCAAACTTCCTAAATGCGCGCCTACAAATCGAAGGTTCGGATGCTTTGCAAGCATTCGGTCTTTTGCGTTTAACTGATCTTCGTACGACGGATATTCCGGATGCAGGTACATGTGATATTGGGGGTGCGCTTTGAAATAATCCTTATCCCCCTGCACCGTCATCTTTTCTATGGGCAGCCAACAGTTTCTTGGCTCGCCTAAATGACCTATAAGCGTTTTATTACTTTTTTCAATAAAATCAATTATAGGGTCGAAGCGAGGATCGTCGATCATTACAAACTTTCCATTCTTGTCCCTCAAGTCCATTCCTATGTTCTTCCATACTTTAACGCCGACAGCGCCCATATCAAAAGACTCTTTCAAAAAGTAGATCATTTCCTGTTGCCATGCTTCACTATTCCAGTTCTTTACCGAGATGGTAGTTGCATAAGAAATGCGTGTAGGATAAGATTTGATAAGCCTCACTGATATATTTCTTTGCTTCTCTATCGGTGGGGCAGAAGGCGAATTTACACTGACGTTCAAAACGCGGAAGTTATCGGCTGCTGCCAGGTTAAGAAAGGTGGTGTCGTCCATCCTTATATGGACATGCGTATTAATCTTCTCAACGGATTTATAATCATCTGCGGTATAATATAATTGTGCCGGAAGATTGCCTGTTAGTGGTGGTTTCGATGGTGAACAACTTTGAAAACAGGCAAACGCAGATATGGCTGCTACAATTATAATTTTGATATTTAAATATTTGGGGGATGTGCTATTAATCATTTTTTGTTCTATGATGATTTCTGCGGGTAAAGTTGCCACGACCTTCAGGTCGTGGTTTGTATAAAAAAAAGGTAACGGCCTCAGCCAAAACTTTTACGCATGGTATAGAATATAAATTCTTCATATTCTTTCAGCCGGGGCTTTCTTTTAATTTTTTGGCTAAAGCCTGTGATCTATTATTCTTTATCCACGACCTGAAGGTCGCGGCAATTTCCTATTTTGGCTTAATCATAATCATCCATACTATCCGTCAATAGAACAGCATTTTTAACTATTTCTAATTTTTCCTTTACAAGTTTTGTTACTGCATGTATTGCCGGGGGAAAAACTTTTCGCAGATCGATATCCTGATTATTTGCAAGACTGTTTTTCAACTCGCACATGAAAGTATTTTTTATTTCAGTGGCCAGGTTGATCTTACAAATTCCTCTTTTAATAGCTTCTTTAAGCATATCGGCAGGGATGCCTGAACCGCCATGCAACACGAGTGCTGCAGAAGTACAGGCATGAATCTTACTTAATCTTTCAAGATCAAGTTCAGGCGCACGGGTATAAAAACCATGAGCAGATCCGATAGCAACTGCAAGGGCATCCACACCCGTCTCGTTAACAAATAAGCTTGCTTCTTCGGGTTCGGTAAAACCTGTTTTATCGCTGGGCTGTCCCAATTTTGCTACATAGCCAAGTTCTGCTTCAACATTTGCATTGTATTGTTTTGCCAGTTCAACCACCTTACGTGTAATTGAAATATTATCGCTTATAGGTTTCTCGCTGGCATCAATCATAACAGAGTCGAAACCTGCATCAAGGCATTGCACAATTAACTCATAAGAATCGGAATGATCGAGATGCAGCCACCCTTCTACTGCATATTCTTCCAAAGCCGCGCGAGCCATCTTAACTGCAATCTGTAACCCCATATAGTCAACAGAACTTTTTGTTAACTGAAGTATGATTGGCTGTTTCATTTGAGAAGCAGCTTCTAATATCCCTCTTAAAGTTTCATAATTATAAAAGTTGGTTGCAAGCAATGCAGAACCGTGAGCCAGCATTTCCTTGTGCTTTTGCTGCAGTGTTTTTTTATTCAACATATCCAAATGTGTCTTTTGCAATTTTCATTATGCCTGTATAATCCGTAAATGCTGTTGTTCCACCTGGCTGTGTGGTAGAGATGGCGCCGGTAAGGTTGCCAAATGTCTGACATCGGTCAAGAGTTTCTTTTTGAATAAACTTATAAATGAAGCCTGCGTTGAAACTATCGCCGGCGCCAATTGCATCAACTACATTTTCATTTAAAAACGGTTCTTTATGAAAAAATTCTCCCTTGTGCCAACACACCGAACCTTTATTTCCCATCTTTATTAAAATAATATTTGCCAGGTGCTTAATGCTGTCAACAGCTTCTTCAACTGTCGTCTTACCTGTCAAATAACAAATCTCTTTTTCGTTAGGAAGAAATATATCGACATAAGGCAGTACACCCGACAGATTGATATCCCATTTTTCATTCGGATCCCACTGGGCATCAAACGAAGTAGTTAATCCTGCTTCTTTTGCAAGTTTGAAAAGCGTTGCGAGATCTTTTTGTATACCCGGCTGTAAGAAGTAAGATGAAAAGTGTAAATGCCTCCCCTTCGAAAACTTATCCAAAGGGATGTTATTCAGGCTGAGGTTTTCCATTGCACCCGGATGAGTGATCATCGCCCGGTCTTCATTAAAATTTAAAACCAATGTAGCGCCAGTATTCAACGCATCGCTTTTTTGAATGGAACCTATATCTACGCCTTTGCTTTTTAAGCTTTGCAAAACAACATCTCCGAATTGATCATTGCCAATTTTTCCTATAAAAGAAACCCTTGCCCCAAGGCTGCTTAAATTACTGGCGAAAATTGCTGAAGAGCTGCCAAGAGTTATATTCATTTGCCTGGCAATTTTTTCTTTGCCAAGCTCAGGAAATGATTCTATTTGATTTAAGATAAGATCCACATTCAGTTCGCCTACCACCAATACGTCAATAGTTTTCATTCCTCGCTGATTGTTCTTTTCTTAAATCTTAATGTAATTCCTCGTCTTGCTTTGCGAATGTATTGCTGCTGTTTTTAAAGCAGTTGCCCTCCTAAAATTCGGTTCACCTGCCTAATATTCTGCATGGTAAAATTTGCTTTGCCTCATAAAACTATACCTGCTTTTCTAAAGGCAAGTGGTAGGGATATATGGTGACACCCTCAACAACTCGCGTAATGGCACCGGAAACAGAGGGAGAATCGGGTTCTAAACCTAAATGGATTGCTTTAAAAAACCCAAGCATTTGAGCAGGAAGTACACTGCATACTGATAAAAATTCTTCATCCACTTTTACATCACTGTCAGATAGCTCAATCATCAGATCCAAATCACTGTCTTTACTATCAGATTCAATTACTCCTATCCTGTAAATACCTTTTTCACCATTATTTGCAGCGTTCACCAAATCGAGTTCGTACTGATGAACATAGTCGTCGCTTGAAAATAAATAAACCAGTAATGTTGACTTGTCAACTACAGCTTTAGGCCCATGCCTGAAACCAAGGAAAGAGTCATATTTACAGATAACCTTTCCATCTGTAAGTTCCTGTAATTTTAATTGAGATTCCCTCGCAGTCCCTTTTAGCGGACCGCTTCCAAGAAACACAGCACGTTTAAAGTCAAGTTTGGTAACCTCCTTTAATTTCTCCGAATAATTATTCAAGATATTCTCTCCGTAACCAGATAGCTGATCGATTTGTGGTTTTAAATAATTTAAATAGGATATACGCGAAATAAGAAGCCCGGCTAATAACATGCAGGTAAAGCTTCCAGTCATGGCAAGGCTTTGATCATCAGCCTCTGAGGGTAAAAGGAAAGTAAAAGTATTGTTGTCACGGTCGCGCCTCGTAGCAAGTTTTCCTGACGAATTACAGGTGAGTATCAGATGATAAACCTTAGTGCACAACTTATCTGCAATGTCAATGGCGGCAATGCTTTCAGGACTATTGCCCGACCTTGCAAATGATATAAGCAAAGTAGGAGTTTCAGGATGCAGGTAATGGGTTGGGTAAGATACAAGATCTGTAGTTGCAACTGCGCGTGTATGTTTTCCCGTATTTTTTTGAAAAGGGCCCTCTAATATATCTCCTATAAAAGCAGAAGTTCCTGCTCCTGTTAATATAACATCGAGATTATCGTTGTCATATACTTCTTCCAGAAAAACTTCAAGCCCCGGTTTGCTTTCTGAAAGATTATTGAATGTCATTTGCCACAAATTGGGTTGTTGCGCAATTTCCCGGGCTGTATGAATTGCTCCTTTTAATTTAAGTTCGGCAAGGCTATATCCAAAAAATTTGATTATTTGATCTCTCATTGAATACACTTATTGTTCGTAACAATGTAATATTAAAGCAATATCATCAACCAGCAAAAGTAAATATAAGTTTTAATAGAAATGCCGAAAGGAAATTGATTGCATAGTGTTAAAAGTAGCTTTCGTTTACCTGTTTTACTACGTAGAAATAAAATGTACCTTCATTTGCACGATATTCAGCGGCTAAGCTTATTTTCAATTTTTATAAAAGTTACCAAAGATGAGTATTTCAGAAACAAGCAAAGAGTCAACAGTTGGGCGTCGTGTCATTATTCTGCAAAAACTTGTAGAGAACGGACAAGTGGATGTTAATAGTTTAAGTAAAGATCTTGGGGTAAGTGAAGTTACTATTCGAAACGACCTGACTAAGTTAGAAGAAAAAAAGATGCTGATAAGAGCACGTGGAGGGGCCATCAAACTTGACAGGGTTGGTACAGACTTTCATCTTGCTGATAAAAATAAACAACACCTGGAGGAAAAAAAGAGGATAGGAGAGAAGGCCGCCTCATTAATAGAAGAAGGTGATACTATCATACTCGATTCCGGTACTACCACCATAGAGATTACCCGGCACCTCTCAAGATTAAATAATCTAACTATTATCACAAACGCCTTAAACGTTGCTACTGTGCTCGTTGAACATAAGAATACGAATGTGATTATACCCGGCGGTTTTTTGAAAAAGAACTCTTTCTCGTTGGTCGGATCGTCTGCGGAAGAAAGTTTTAGAAACTACTTCTGCGACAAGCTTTTTATTGCTGTTGATGGTTTTAGCACCACACATGGAATATCAACACCCAGCATAGAAGAGGCTCACCTTAACAGGATAATGATTGAAATTTCAAAGAAAGTAATTGTTGTTGCTGACTCAAGCAAATTTCTTAAAAGAAGTTTTGCCCTGATCGCTCCTGTTTCTAAGGTTGATGTAGTGATAACTGATAAGGGTATCCTTCCTGAAGATCAGAAAAAGTTAGAAAGCCAGGGCATTGAGCTTTTAATTGTATAAACCAACTTAATGATTAAAAAGCCGTGGTTGCTGTACACATTTATTACAACAATTTTTTGGGGTGTTTGGGGCGCCTTTATTGAAATTCCTGAAAAAGCAGGATTTCCTGCTACTCTTGGCTATTCTGTTTGGGCTTTAACTATGATCCCCTGTGCTATAGCAGCGCTGGCAATTATAAAATGGAAACTCGAGTATGATCGTAAATCAATTTTTCTTGGTTGTATAGTAGGTTTTTTAGGAGCAGGAGGGCAGCTTATTCTTTTTGAAGCTTTGCGGGATGGTCCGGCTTATGTAGTATTTCCCGTCATTTCACTTTTCCCGGTGGTCACCATCTTTCTTTCATCTTTATTCTTAAAAGAAACAACCAACAGGCGCCATAAGATTGGAATTGCCATTGCTCTGATTGCAATATTATTGCTGTCGTACCAGCAGAAACATGATGTAAATGTAAAAGGCTATTTATGGCTGGTTCTGTCTATCATTGTTTTTTTTATGTGGGGAGTTCAGGCGTTTGCAATGAAGTTTTCAAACAATACAATGAAAGCCGAAAGTATATTTTTTTATATGATGCTTACAGGCGTGTTGTTAATACCTGTTGCCTTGCTGATGACTGATTTTTCTAAAGAAATTAATTGGGGTTTTAAAGGACCCTACCTTGCCGCGATCATCCAGGTATTTAATTCAATTGGGGCGCTTACATTGGTGTATGCTTTACGGGATGGCAAGGCAATAATTGTAGTTCCGATGACGTCATTGGCTCCAGTTATTACCATAATCATATCACTTATATTATACGCTATATTTCCTCATTGGATAATATTGACAGGACTTGTTTTAGCGGTCGTATCTATTTACTTATTAGCCGAATAAAACTGGTTTATTGATTATGGAAAAAAAAGTTTTAAAAGCGGGAATAGTTGGATCAGGCTTCGCCGCAAAATTTCATTATGATGCCCTGCAGCAAGTTTTTAGTGCCAGGGTAGAAATTGCTGGTGCATACTCTGTTACCAATGAAAAACTTTCAAGCTTTACTAAACCCAGAGGTCTTGAAGCCTTTAATAACATGGAAGATTTAGTAGAGAACTCTGATATAATTCATGTTTGCACCCCGCCTGTTACGCATGAGCCAATCGTTGTGGAAGCACTAAAACAAAATAAACACGTAATAGTAGAAAAACCTTTCACGGGATATTTTGGTGATGGCAGTGAAGAATTTAGCGGAGACACATTTTCGCGGGAAAAAGGATTGGAACATGCAATGCAAAGTGTTAGCAGAATGCTTAACGCTGAAAAGCAAAGTACAGGCCGAATCATGTATGCTGAGAATTGGGTGTACGCTCCGGCTATTCAAAAAGAAAGAGAGCTATTACAAAAAACAGGGGCTCAAATTATCTGGATGCACGGTGAAGAATCTCATTCAGGTTCACATTCCTTAACCTATGGTCAGTGGAAATTTTCGGGCGGTGGTTCTATGATAGGAAAAGGTTGCCATCCTTTATCTGCGGCAATATATTTAAAACACGTAGAAGGACGAGCAAGAAATGGAAGCGCCATAAGACCAAAAACCATTTCTGCCCGCACCCATGCAATTACCCGGATGCCAACATTTAAAGATGAAGGGTATTTAAGAACAACATATAAAGACATTGAAGATTTTGCAATGCTGCATGTTGTATTTGAAGACGGAACTATTGCTGATCTGTTTGCCAGCGAACTGGTACTGGGTGGAGTGCATAACTGGATTGAAGTGAACACAACCAATCATAGAACAATCTGTAACATTCACCCTAATAACGCCATGCAATCTTACACTCCCAACCAGGAACATTTTAAAGATGTATACGTTGTTGAAAAAACTGAAACAAAACAAGGATGGTCATCCATATCGCCGGACGAAGGATGGTTCGCAGGATACCAGCATGAGATGGATGCCTTTTACAGGTCTGCTGCTTATGGTGATTATATTGAAAGTAATAGTAGTTTAGCTTCTGATGTAATAGCAACTATTTATGCAGGCTATGTTTCAGCAGAAAAAAAAGGAACTGAGGTAAACATCACTATATTGTAAATTCTTACTTTCTTTAAATATTCAATCAATCATAACTTTCTTCAATCTCATTCTAACGATACCTTTAACAACATTATCATATGCAAGCCATAGCAGCCGAACCGCAGGTTCAATCAAAAATAGGAAGATATCGCTGGACTATTTGTTCATTAGTATTTTATGCAACCACTATCAATTATCTTGACAGGCAGGTAATAAGTCTTTTAAAACCCACCCTCGAAAAAGAGTTTAACTGGGCAGAATCGGACTATTCAAACATTGTTATTGCCTTCCAGTTTGCCTATGCAATAGGAATGGTTTTCGCCGGCAGACTTATAGATAAAATAGGAACAAAAATAGGGTATGCCCTAACCTTAACCCTTTGGAGTATTGCTTCTATTCTACATGCATTTGCTACAGGCACCGTCAGTTTTGCTATTTATCGTGCTTTCCTTGGCGTTACTGAAGCTGGCAATTTTCCGGCAGCTTTTAAAACGGTAGCAGAATGGTTTCCAAGAAAAGAAAGGGCTTTGGCAGGTGGCATTTTTAATTCGGGAACTAATGTAGGCGCTATCCTTGCGCCTCTTTTGGTGCCTTATATAGCTATCAATTACAGTTGGAAGATCGCGTTTATATCTATTGGAGCCATTGGTTTTCTCTGGTTAATTTTTTGGTTTCTATGGTACGAAGTTCCTGCTAAACAAAAGAGACTTGGTAAAGCAGAATTCGATTACATACACAGCGATCTCGATGATCCTTCACACCAGGTTGGCGCAGAAGAACAAAAAGTTTCGTGGGCAAAATTATTAGGATACAAACAAACGTGGGCTTTTATAGCCGGCAAATTCTTAACCGACGGTATCTGGTGGTTCTTGCTATTTTGGCTACCTGCATTTCTGACATCGCAATACAAATTGGTAGGTACCCAGGTTAGTTTGCCTATTGCATTTGTTTATACGCTTGCAGGTGTAGCAAGTATTTTTGGAGGCTGGTTACCAATGTGGTTTGTAAAAAATAAAGGATGGGATATTGTTCGTGCAAGAAAGACATCCATGCTTATCTACGCGTTTTTTCCTTTGTTGATAATGGTATCGCAGGCTGCCGGCAGCTATAACATGTGGAACGCGGTAATCATCATTGGCATTGCTGCCTCTGCACACCAGGCGTGGTCAGCCAACTTGTTTACTACTGTATCCGATATGTTTCCTAAAAACTCGGTGGCTTCTGTTATTGGCATTGGTGGAATGGCAGGAGGCTTAGGTGGAATGGCAGTAGCTAAAGTTGCGGGCCTGCTGTTTGATTATTATAAAGGCTTAGGCCATATTGAAACCGGCTATTATATTCTGTTTTTATATTGCGGCTTAGGTTATCTTCTTGCATGGTTTATTATGTTTAAATTCTTAGTTCCGAAAATGACGCCAATTAATTTAAACAGGTAAAGTTTTATTGTATCTAAACTATCCCCTAATTCCCTTGTTAATTATTTAATGATGAAGAGTTTTACCTGTTGTACACAAGTAATATTAGTTATTTGTATCCTTCAATTATTTGCCTGTAAATCCGATAAACAAAAGGATAAGCATTCTAATGTTGACACAATTGCGATAAGAAGATCTATTGCTTCTGCTCCTGTTTTAACACCGCAGGAGTCCATTAAGAAGATGCAGCTCGAAGATGGTTTTGAAGTAAAGCTGGTGGCCGCCGAGCCTCTGGTCAACTCTCCGGTTGCATTAAAATTTGATGAGAGAGGACGTATATGGGTATGTGAAATGACAAATTATATGCCTGATACTATTGGCACGGGCGAAGAAAAACCTACAGGCAAAATTGTGATTCTTGAAGATAGTAACAGAGATGGGGTGATGGATACGAGAAAGATTTTTATGGATGGACTTATTTTACCACGGGCCCTTTGTCTTGTGGAAAATGGAATACTTATAGCCGAACCACCTAATCTTTGGTATGTTGAAATAAACAATGACAAACCAGGAAAAAAAATATTGGTAGATCCTAAATATGCTGCTGGCGGAAATCCGGAGCACCAGGCTAATGGTCTTTTTCGTGCTTTGGATAATTGGATATACAGTGCAAACTGCACCAGCAGGTATCGTAAAAAAGGAACGAAATGGCTTATAGAGCGAACACATTCAAGAGGGCAATGGGGAATATCGCAGGATAACGACGGGCGATTATTTTACAATAATAATTCACAGAACTTATTAGGGGACTATTTCTCTCCCGGCTTCGGTGCAACTAACACTAATCAAAAAAATATTGCTGGTTACGAGGATAAGATAATTGCTGACAACAGGGTATATCCTTCAAGGCCTACACCCGGTGTAAACCGCGGTTACCAGGAAGGTGTTTTGGACGATAGTTTAAAGCTTGTAAACTTTACTGCTGCCTCAGGCCCTGTCATGTACCGGGGAGATTTGTTCGGCAAAGACTACCAGCTTAACGCTTTTGTTGGTGAGCCTTCAGCCAATCTTATAAAGAGAAACATAATTGAAGAAAAAGGATCCCGCGTACAAGGCAAACAGGCTTATGAAGGGAAAGAATTCCTGTCAAGCGCCGATGAACGATTCAGGCCGGTAACTTTATATAATGGCCCGGATGGCGCTTTGTACGTTGTAGATATGTACCGCGGAATAATTCAGCATAAAACTTATCTCACAGAGTATCTTAAGGGTGAAATAAAAAGCAGGCAATTAACAAAACCGCTTTCGTATGGAAGAATTTACAAAATAGTGCCAAAAGGAAAACAAGCTCTGGCAAGTGCAAATATGCCAACAAATCCTGATAGCCTGGTAAAGCTGCTGCAACATCCCAACGGATGGATAAGGGATCAAGCCCAACAAATGATCGTAGAGAAAAAAATGACGCAGCTCGCCCCGGCGTTAAAACGGAATGTAAAGCAAGTAAATAACCCGGTATTTGTTACTCATTCTTTGTGGACCTTAGAGGGGTTAGGAGCTTTGCAGGCAGAAGATATAGTTCCTTTATTAAGCCAAACGAACTGGAAGTTACAGGTGCAGGCATTATCTGTTCTTCCGTCGGTAATAAACAAAAGCTCTTACAAACAATACCTGCCTTTAATAAACCAATTAGCTGATAAAAACGACACTCTTACAGCACCTTACCTGGCCTTTGTAACACAAATAATAAAGCCAATCGATTCTGTAGCGTCAAATAATATCCTGCTGAAAATAGTAAAACAGCATCCCAACAATGCTTATGTATCCGATGCAGTTGTCAGCACCATTAAGGGTAAAGAAGAAGTTTTTGCTAAACAGGTACGCTCAATAATTGCTGATACAACATTTGCCATAAATAAAAAATTATATACTGTGGTAAATGATATTAAAAACCCCGGAAGTAGAAATCTTCCCGCCCTAAAAAGAGAGTTCCCTAAAGGGATGGCTATATTTACTTCTGTGTGCCAAACTTGTCATGGTGCTGACGGGAACGGTATAAAATCTCTTGCTCCGCCTTTACATAAATCTGATTGGGTAACCGGGGATAAAAACAAATTAATATCCATCGTTTTATATGGATTAACAGGACCTGTAAAGGTGAGCGGAAAGGTTTATAAAGCCCCTGAAATAAATGGTGAAATGCCGGGAATAGGTAATAATAAAGACTATTCAGATGAAGACATTGCCCAGTTATTAAGCCTTATCCGCAGGTCGTGGAGCAATAGTGCTGACAGAGTTAAAGCAGCAGATGTAGGGGTAATCAGGCAGAAGTATGCAGGCAGGCAAAAAGCGTTTACACCGGAGGAGCTTAGTAAATAGCAGTAGTATTTACGACTGATTATAAGGTTATAAAAAGAAAGGTATGAGATTTTGTATTCCCTGGTTTTAATCCCGTCCTGCTATTACAAATGCTTATGAATTTTGGGAATTGTTATAAACATAAGACTGATAAAATAAGAGGTTTCCTCCTTATTGAAAGTGTGAGAAATGTCCCACTGCTAATGGAAATATTTTTATAAAAGAGTACGTACGAATTTTTTTTATTTGTAGTAAAGATGTAAATTTGTAGGATGGATGCGAAAATAACATTAAGCTTTAACGAAGTCGTTATAAAACAGGCAAAGCAATATGCGGAGGCTAACAATATAAGCTTATCGCGCATGATAGAATTCTTATTGCAAAAAATTACTTCGTCTAACTATACAAGTTTAGAAGACTTTCCCATATCGGATTGGGTACACCAAATTGCCGAAGGCGAAGCTGTTTATCAAACCAAACACAAAAGCCGAAAAGCTTTAAAAGAAGAGTTCTATAAATCCAAAAAATGAAGGTTTTTGTAGATGCTAATATCCTTGTTTCTGTTCTTAATAAAGAGTATCCGTTGTTCACCTATACTTCAAGAATTTTAAGTCTTGCCGGTTCGGCTGATTTTTCAATTTTTACTTCGCCTGTTTGCCTGGCTATTGCATTTTACTTCGCTGGCAAAAAATATAAGTCAGCCAAAGCAAAGGAGAAAATAAGTTTGTTGTGCGAGCATATTGAAATTGCCGAAGCAACAAAATCTTCTGTTCAAAAAGCTTTAAAAAACAAAAGTGTGCTTGATTTTGAAGACGGACTTGAATATTATTCTGCCGAAGAAAGCACGTGCACCTGTTTGGTTACAGAAGATATAAATGATTTTCATTTTGCTAAAATGGAAGTATTAACAAGTGAAGCCTTTTTTCTTAAGTACATGAAGAGAAAATAAAAGCATCAGACAAATTTTTTTCTTATCATCAGCAATTAAGATTAGTGCAGGATTATTACAACTTGTAATTAAGTGTATTGCAGTTGCAGAAACAAAAGTGTAAGTTTAAAAATTCCTTTACTTGTTGTTTACCTTAAACTTTTTATGCAATCCACAGCCTTTCAACCTATTCAACAGAGCCAGCGAACTGCGATTATTGATATACTTCGTGGTTGGGCGCTACTTGGTGTAGCTTTAATGAACTACGCGGATGCATATTATTTAGGATTAGACTTTAAAGTTGTTAAACCTGATACAGCTACCGGTATTATTATGGGTTTCGCCAACATTGTTTTTGCTGCCAAATCGTGGACGATGTTAAGTTTTCTTTTTGGGTATGGGTTTGCAGTGTTAATGCAAAATATTTCGAGTAAGGGGATGAACCCATACAAATTTTTTACAAGAAGAATGTTTTGGCTATTTGTGCTTGCAATAATAAATAGCGCCTTTTTCTTCGGAGATATTTTAAAAGATTATGCAATAATGGGAATGTTACTGTTATTGTTTTACCGTTGTTCTGCTAAAACTGCTTTTTATATTTGTATCAGTTTACTTGTTATAATCCCCGGCGTGTCTGCATTTGTTGCCAGTTTAAAAATGCCGGGAGGAATGGAATTACTTGCCCCACATTTCCCTCTCTTTCAAAGCCATAATCCCTTTAAAGTTCTTTGGTTCGGTTTAATTGGTACTTATAAATACGAAATCCTAAGTCCCGGATATTTGATTACTGTACACGTTGTAATGTTTGCTTGCTTCCTGCTTGGCCTGGCAGCACAAAAGGCAAACTTCTTTAGTCAATTGGTTGAAAATAAAAAGTATATAAAAAGAATATTCTGGTCGAGTCTTGTATTTGCGTTGATAATGTTTGGATTATTTATTACAACCCAACGTTTCAAATGGACCTGGATGAATTATTATCAGCCCCGTTATTTATTTATTCTTAGCTCAATGATCTTTATTGGCTCTGCAATTTGCTGGCTGTATGTGGCAGGAAAGCTAAAGGCTCTTTTCAGGTCGATGCAGGTAATTGGTAAAATGACCCTTACTAATTATATAACCCAAAATATACTGGCAGTGCTGCTTTTTTCAGGATTTGGTTTGGGCCTTTCGTTTACTCATCGAATTCATTTTGGATTTTACATGTTGTTTGCCCTCGTTATTTATGTTGCTCAGATATACTTTAGCAAATGGTGGTTATCAAAGTATCATTACGGACCTATTGAATGGGTTTGGAGACAATTAAGTTACGGTAAGAGATTGCCCATAAGAAAAGCAGCCATGGTTGAAGATCCGTTGCTTGCGGAACCATCCGGAGAAGAAGTAAAACCTTTTAATTCAGCCCTAACACCCGGGTCTTAATTTAGTCATCAAATTAATAAGGTTATTACTAAATATTGCGGATGCTTCCTGCTATCCGTGAACGGGAGAAAAATGGCCTGCAAAACAAATACGTAACGAAAGATTACTTGAGTGTTACCAAATCATCAATCGTTTACTTAAAGGAGAAAGTGTAACGCATTACGGCCACGTAACTATTGAAGATGCAAGATTATACACCTTGCCCACGCAGCGGGCATTAATATTAGGTGCAGCAGTTACCAAAGAAACAGCAGCATGGATGGGAGACTGGGCAGAAGGATTATTGACAGTACATAAACCTATTGAAGAGTTGCAACAATTAGTTGACGCTTTTAGAAAAGGTGGAGGAGAAGGCAAGCCTCTTTATTTAGAAGTACAGTTATCGTATGCCGAAACCGAAGAACAGGCAATAGATAATGCTTACGACCAATGGCGCACAAATATTTTTCAGGGAAAGGTATTGGGCGACCTGTGGAAGGTTGAACATTTTGATGCAATTGGGGAGTTTGTGAAGGTTGAGGATGTAAAAGAGAGCGTTCATATATCAGCAAACATTCAACAACATATTGATTGGTTAAAACAATATGTTGACCTGGGTTTTGAAAAGATCATCTTACACAGTGTGGGTCGTAACCAGGAGGAGTTTCTAAATATGTTTGGAGAAAAAGTTTTGCCAAAACTGTGAGCAAAAGAGGGGTTCGTAATTATATAGCTTTTACAAAACCTTGGTTACTACTAAAGTGGCAGGATTAAGTAAGTTTATAAAAATGCCCCAACGAAAATTGGTGAAATTAATCAATGCGGTTTTTCACATAACCTCTCCATTTGTCAATTACCTGTTTTAAGTCTGGTGGAAGCGGTGCTTCAAAAAACAGATCTTCTTCTGTTTGAGGATGCTTGAAACCTAAAGTTTTTGCATGCAAGGCCTGGCGGGGGCAAACTTCAAAACAATTATCTACAAACTGCTTATACTTGCTAAAAATAGTTCCCTTTAATATTTTATCACCACCGTAATGAGAGTCGTTGAATAACGTGTGGCCGATGTGTTTCATGTGCACGCGTATCTGGTGTGTACGACCTGTTTCTAAAATACATTCTACCAATGTCACATAATTGAAGCGTTCCAACACTTTGTAATGTGTTACAGCATCTTTGCCATGCTCTCCTTCGGGGTATGCTTCAAACAACTTTCTAAACCGCTGGTTTCGCCCCACATGTGCTGCAATCGTTCCTTCATCCTGTTCAATATCACCCCATACCAGGGCAATGTATTTTCGCTGTATTGTATGATGAAAAAATTGTTTGCTGAGATGAATTGCCGCTTTACCGTCTTTGGCCATTAATAAAAGACCACTGGTATTTTTATCGATACGATGGACCAAGCCAAAACGAGGCAGAATAGACTCATCAAGCGTTGGAATTTGTTGCTTAAGATACCAAGCCACTCCATTCAAAAGAGTACCGCTGTAATTTCCGCTGCCGGGATGAACAACCATACCGGCAGGTTTATTAATAACCATTAATGCATCATCTTCATACATCAAAAGATTTTGTATATCCATCTGCTCCGGAACAACCTCACTCGTATCAGGATGATTGGTGGTAAAAACAATAATCTCCTGGTTCCCCTTTACTTTAAAATTAGACTTAACTGTGTGGCCATCTACCGTTACCATCCCTGCTTCGATAGCTTGTTGAATTTTATTTCGCGTTGCGCCTTCAACACGGTTCATTAAAAATTTATCAATGCGATAAGGTTCCTGTCCTTTATCAGTTTTAATAACCTGGCGCTCGTATAATTCTTCGCTGCTCTGGTTATTTAGTATTTCAATTTCTTCATCCATGATAGACGCAAAGGTAAGATGCAGGGCTTAGACTTGTAATGTTAATGGGTAGTCGTAAGAGCCTTAGATTTGCATTACATGAAACAACAGGTATTATTTAAAGACCTCGGAAAGAACCAGCCTTATAAAGCTATATGGGACTTGCAGGAAAGTTTGTTGCAGCAAAATGTGAAGAGGAAGTCTGAAATACGAAATACGAATCACGAAGTACGAAGTACCAATTACGAAATACGAATTACGAATTACGAAATAAGAGATGAAAAGTTAGAAGTGAAGAATGAACTACAAACTCAAAACTCAAAACTCAAAACTTCAAACTCCCAACTCCAAATTCGCAATTCCGAACTACAAACTACAAACCACCTTCTCTTTGTTGAGCATAATTCTGTGTATACTTTAGGCAAAAGCGGAGACATTAACCACGTATTGATTAACGAGGATGATAGACTTGAAAAAGGCATCGAATTTTTTAAAATAAACAGGGGTGGAGATATTACTTTTCATGGCCCCGGACAATTAGTTGGTTATCCCATTTTGGATCTTGAATATTTTAAAACTGATCTTGGCTGGTACTTACGTAGTCTTGAAGAAATTTTTATTCTTACTATGGCCCAATATGGTTTGAAAGGAGAGAGAAGTGCAGGGGAAACAGGTGTATGGCTTGATCCGCATATTAAAGGTAAAGAGAGGAAGATTTGCGCGATGGGCATTCGTTGCAGCCGATGGATAACTATGCATGGCTTTGCTTTTAATGTAAATACAGATCTGAAATATTTTAATTACATCATTCCGTGTGGTATTCAAAACAAGCAGGTTACTTCGCTTGAAAAAGAATTAGGCTATAAAGTATCTATGGATGAAGTGAAGGAAAAAGTAAAAAGAAATTTTGAAAGGGTGTTTGATGTGGAGATGGTTGAGGCCTATAGTCAATAGTTGTTGCTCATCCATTATTCATTGTTCTTTGTTCTTTTAATTATTGACTATGGAGCATTGATTATCTCAATCCGAATGACTTAATGAGACGCCATGACGAATGACTTACTGTCCTTCAAATACAAGATTTGGATTTACTATATAGCTTCCTCTTTCGACCCGCTTAAACAACTTTTTGTTATAAGGGCTTTTACTGTCTGTTTCATGCAACGATAATAATGAATTAACGTATTGCCGCTGCCTTCGGTATTCGGGAAGTATTTCCTCCGGCATACATTCTACATACCGCATTACATCATTCATTGTAAATACACCTGCTATAATCGGGAGCTTATCCTTGTCGCTGTATGCAACTTTTACTTTTGCCGCCAGTTCCATTTGTATACAACGCATACATACCAACAGAAAAAAAGCCATAGAATGAGAGCCTGCGGTTACTCTCCGGTTTTCTATGTTTATGGATAGTGAGGCAGGCTTTGCAATATGCCAGTATTTAATGAGTGTGCTTTTGGTAGCTACTAATGAATGGCGATAAATAATATTTTTGTAATAGCCCTGCAAAAGGTAATCAAGCGGCAGTAAACCTTCTGCAGAAATCCGGTCTATCGACGCTTCCTGCTGAAGCAGCAAATCGGCCACGCCATCCTGGCCATGATGCAGCGCTATCATTAAACCTGTAAGAGAAGTATCGGGTGCGGCAAAATTTGCTCCATATTTTTGCACTACACGCTTCACCTCATCTTTACGGCCCAACCGGCAGTTCTTCGCATATTCCTTACCGTCTTGCCGCAGTTCTTTCATATACTGCATGGCCCGTTGAAACTGAAGTTTAGCCAACTGGTCTATCCATTTTATTTTATGATGGGTAAGGGCATATTGGAATAATTGCTTTCTTTCCTTTTTTACTTCAGCTTCTTTTTTCAAAGGATCCAGCGCAAGCAATTTAATTTCTTCGAGTTGCCCGGGGCTTATGTATTCGTAGCCTAAGTATTTAGCTCTTATTTGTTCGGCCTGTTCATACTTGCCTTGTTCTTCAAGGCGGCGGGCTTCTTCAAGCCATTCCTGTTTGTCGCTCTTTTGCTCGGCTACCTGCAGCGGCTTTGTCGATTCTTTCAGCGCTAATAACTCAAGGGCTGTATGGTTTACCTGCTTCTCAAACAGGTATATATTTTTTACCGACCTCGTTATAGCTACATAAAAAGAGTTGGTATAGAATTTATAGATCTCTGCATCTTTATCACTTTTATCAGCGGGTCTTGCATACTGTAATGTCTCTTCGTGCAAATCTGTTGTATTTACACCATTGATGATTTCTTTAAATTCTGCCGGGTTGGCCGAAATGAAATTAAGCAGTATAACATTTTCATACTCCAGGCCTTTGGCTTCCTGGACCGAAAAAATCAGGGGTGTTTTAAAATACCTGCGTGCATCTTCTTTTAAATGATTATCGGCTACAATTACTGCGTAATGGGTGGAGTTTTGTGTTTTACGGTTTAGTTCTGCTTTTACTTTATCGTCATCCTGCATCAACATCACTTCGCCCTGTTGAGTGGAAATGGTATTAATCAAATAATTGCTTTCTCTGTCGATAGAGCCGAAGCGAATGTTTTTTATTTTAAGTAAACGGTTAGATAACTGTACCACCTGTTGCGAATTGCGGTAGTTGGTTTGCATTATTCTTACCTGCTTGTTATCTGTACCGTGCTCGTACAGGTAGGTTTTAATTTTCGACCACGAAAAAAAGTTTGGATGAACAATCTGATTGCTGTCGCCGGTTAAAATAAAATGGCTCTGCTGGTTTAGCGATTGCATAATACATTTAAGCTGAATGCCGGTAATATCCTGCACTTCATCTATCATTATATAATCGTAGCGCGGGTGCACTAATTGCAAATAATTAAACGAAAGCATATTGCTGTCGTAATAATTGTTCTCTTTCATCCATTGGAGGTATTTTGTAAACAGGCTGTACACCTGCTCTCTTTTATCTGCTGTAAAAATGGATTGTTTTATGCCCAGGGATAAGTATTCTTCTTTGCTTAAATAAGCAGCATGCAACGGCGAGCCTGTAAGTACACCCTTAAATTCTTCGTACAAACGGTAGGGCTCATTTATTTTTACATGTTGTGTATGGCGGTTAAACCATTGCTCAAATAGGCGGAAATTAATTTCTTTACCCTGCGGTATCTGCCACGATTCAAGGTACTGCTGAAAGGAGAGAAAATCCACTTCGCTGTGTCCATTCTCGTAGGCGTTTGCATAATACATTTTACGGGCATTCTCTACCAGGTAATGGCTTAAAGAAATATAGGCGACATTGCCTTTTAACTGTTTAAGCTTTTCGAGCACCAGCACCGTTTTGCCGCTACCTGCAGAACCTATAATAATTAGTGGCGGATGCAGTTGAAAAATATCCTTTTGAGTATCATCGAACGAAATAAATTTATTGAGAAGATGTATGCTTTTATCGCGTTCGTTAACATAGCTTAATTTTTTTATATCGCCAGCAGGTATCTCTTCCGCACTTTTTACGGCAAGTAAATCTTCCTCCTCAGGTAATTGTGCACCCCGTAAAAACCTTGACTTTGCGTAATCATGGTGTTCAATAACTTCAAGCAGCAACAGGTATTTTTTATCGTTGTAGGCCGCAATGACAAACAGCAGCCGATCCTTAATATTAAGTCTTGCGCGATAATATCCTGTATTCACCATTTTTCTAACATCAGCGCTTTTAAAATCCCCTTTGCTTAGCTGCTGCAAAACCTTATCAAAATTTTTTTGAACACTTTTAATGTCTAATTGGTTATAATGTAGTATAGGGAGCATAAAGCAAAAACTATTATTCAGTGATAAACATAATTCAAGGAAAAGTTGCAGGCCGGTCTAAAAAATTTATATGATTTTTACTTTGTGTCTCTGTGATGCATCTTCTCCGTGTTCTCCATGGTAAAAAAACATAAACCACAGAGAAATACACGAGTTCTTGACACAGAGTGCATGAGATAATATAATTAAATTACGTTTTTGAAATAATTTTAGACAGCTTCTAAGAAATTTTTTTTTAAATCAAACAGCTGGTTAATTAGTGAAGACTGTAACAAAAACTACTCACTACAAACTTACAACTTGCTTTAAAAATCCTTGGGCACGTAAAACTTATTCTTCTCCTTCAGCTTATTGTCTTCATACAGTTCGAATAAGAACCAGCCGGCATGTATGAAGTTTGTTTTATCAAGAATAAGAGGCGATTCTTTTAATTGGTCTATCTCGAAAAGTGGGGCTCCGTTTTCTTCAAAAAATTTAACCTGGTATTTTTTATCATTCACTAAAGGCAAGGCAAGATTTATAAGACCGTCCCTGTTTACAAATACAAACATAGAAGCTCTAAATGCTTCTCTTGCAATATATGGGTTCAACATTACCAGCGAATCGTTTACTGCAAACATTGTATCTTTTGTAAGCCTCAATACACTATCTCTGAAAGCACGAAAAGAAAAGGCAGGTATTTCCCTGTAAGTAGTGTCTTTGATTTTGATGGTAATTAAACGTTTATCAGTTGCACTAACATTAGATAAATTAAGGTTATTAATATCTCTCAAGGCAGTGTAATCAGTTACTGTACCCAATCTTTTTACTACTGAGAAAAAGTAAGCTCCGCCTTCAACTACATAGAAGATTCGATAGAAAATGCTATTAGTCGGCATTCTTATATCCGTAAAACCGTTCTGTGGCAGTTCGGGCGAAGTGGCAGAATAAATGGTAGAGAAATTTCGTTTCCCATCAAACGAACGTTGCACGTTTAATTGTACCAACTTCTCGTAAGGATTTACCCAACTGATGACAACTTTGTCTCCTCTTTCAACTATTGTAAAATGCGGTAAAGTATCCTGGGCTAACAACCTGCCTGTAAGAAATATAACAATAACCAGGCTTACTAATCTTTTCAACTTACTTTAATTATGCGGGCAAAGATAATGGGTTGAACAATTATTAAAACGCTAAGACTTGCGGCGGCAAACTTTTATTTCCCTGCATTCCGCCGCTGTGTATCATAAGTATTTTGCTTGCCGTTTTAAAGAATGTTTTTTCTGCAAGATCTTTAATTGCAAAAAATGTTTTAGAGGTATAAACAATGTCTAAGGGCAATTGATATTTGTTATAGCTATCATTTATAAAATCAATAAGGTGAGCAGGATGTTTTCCGTAACCCCCCAAATGATATTCGTGAAAAATAGTAAAGTTCTCTTTGATGCTTGCAGGTAATAACTTTTGTACCTGTTCTTCTAAAACTAAATTTCCTTTCATGCTGCTTATACCAATTACCTGCTGGCGATTTGTTGAAGAAAGTACAAGTCCGGCAAGCATAGTTCCTGTTCCAACAGCAGCTATAACATGGGTGTAGCGTGATGTATCAATTGTTGTAAGTATTTCAGCAGCTCCCTTTGCGCCTAAAGCTCCATACCCGCCTTCGTTTACCCATAACCAGTCTTCATTCGCAAAGACTTTCATCAAGTTTTCCTTATGTTGGTATTGTTCCCTTGTAACATATATCAATTGCATTTTAGCGTTTAAGGCCAGTTGTAATGTTTCTGAAAGCATGGCCGGTTTTTCGCCGCGTATTATTCCCACACTTTTTAAACCTGCTTCTTTTGCAGCAAACGCAGTGGCAATAATATGATTAGACCATGCGCCACCGAAAGTTGCAATCGTTGTTTTATTGTTTGCCTTTGCCTGCTGCAGATAGTATTTTAGTTTAAACCATTTATTGCCGCTAACTACATCGTGCATTTTATCAAGCCTTAAAACATCGAGTGAAATTTCTTTCTGTTGCAGCCATTCAGCCTTAATAGTTTGAATATTTATCGCATTAAAATTCAAGGGTATTATTTTTACCTCGTTTAAAAAATTATTTGCGGCATAAGCAGTATCGAGTAGTTTCGCAAAGTTTAAAAAAAATGTATGCAACCAACCTTAGTTATTTTAGCCGCCGGCATGGCAAGCCGCTACGGAAGTATGAAACAGATACAATCGTTCGGGCCTTCAGGCGAAACCATTATGGATTACTCTATCTACGATGCAGTAAGGGCTGGCTTTGGTAAAGTAGTTTTTATTATTCGTAAAGATTTTGCTGAAAATTTTAAAAACATTTTTGAACCAAAGCTGAAAGGAAAGATTGCAACTGATTATGTTTATCAAAGCCATGATTCTTATATCGGAGATAAACAGGTTCCTGCAGACAGAACAAAACCCTGGGGAAC
>MWYU01000622.1 GCA_002050375.1 Chitinophagales bacterium 62-2 | reverse complement strand
GTTCTTACCCCAAACTGACTAAGACTTTGCACCCTTAAACTATCGTCCCAATAGTTTACCAGCTCACTTTGCAGGCGCTTTTGTTCATCTTTAGAAACATCGCCGATAACAGTAATTTTATTTTTAAAAACGAAAGGTTTGCCTTCAGGATAATTTTTAACAACAGTACAAGATGCCAGCAGAATTATTGCAACTAAAGTAAGAAGAAAGTTGTTTTTTGCATGCCTGTACAATTGAAACATAAAGAAATATGCTGAGTAAAAATGAGACCAAATATATTAAATCTTTAAGCCACAAAAAACATAGGGATGAAGAGAGGTTGTTGATAGCAGAAGGGCCAAAACTTGCCGAAGAAATACTTAAGAGTGATTTTGTAATAAAACATGTATATGCAACAAAGGAATGGCTGCATGCACAGTCGCAAATAGCAGCCCCTGTTACTGAAATTGCTGAAGCAGAATTAACAAACATTTCTAACCTGCAAACAGCAAACGAAGTATTGGTAATTGCAGAGCAAAAGGTTTTAAGAAATGAACCTGTTGTGTTAAACAGCATCACACTTGCTTTAGACGGAATACAAGACCCCGGCAATTTTGGGACGATTATGAGAATTGCAGACTGGTTTGGAATAAAGCAGATAGTTGCAAGTGAAGATTCGGTTGAAGAATATAATCCTAAAGTAATTCAGTCAACCATGGGAAGTATATGCCGGGTTGATGTTTGGTACAAAGACTTGCAGCAATGGATAGAACAAATGGACATTCCTGTTTACGGCGCTTTGCTAAACGGGCAGAACGTGTATGAACTCAAAGGTATAAAGGAAGGCCTGCTGGTAATTGGCAATGAGGCAAAAGGAATTCGCGAACCATTAAAATCAAAGATCATTCATCCGGTAACTATACCAAAAAGGGGAGGAGCAGAGTCTTTGAATGCAGCAGTAGCTACGGGAATAATTGTGGGATGTATGGTCAATGGTCATTGAGTCATTAGGTCATCGAGTCATTAAGTCAATAGGTCAACGGGGGAGTCAATAGTTCGCTTTTATTCTATTGCATTCAACTGTCTCAACACAGCCTTTGTTATAGTTTTTCTACATTGTGCAAAGGAAGGATTAACTGCAATACGCTTTTTCCTAATTCGGGTGGCAAAGAAATAAACATTGTCATTGCGTTCAACATACCCAATCCACCAACCCATGTCATAACCATCAACTCTTGTCCAACCAGTCTTTGACCTAAGTAAATATTTTTTTGTTTTTTCCGTCACCATAACTTCTTTCAAAATTCGTAGGTTCCTTTTTGAAAAAGGCAGGTTGTTTTCATACACTTTAATAAGAAAGTGAACCTGATTTAATGGTGAAATTCCAAAGGCTCCAAAATTCCAAAAGTCATACCCTTTTTCCGAAAGGTTTAAATTACCGTATTCGCAAACTGTGAGATAATGTAAATATTTTTCTCTTCCCACCTTTTTAGCTAATTCAATAAAAACCCAACCAGCAGAAACTTCAAAAGCTTTTTTCATAGTCATATCCCTATAAATTTCGGGTCTGTAGCCAAAACAAACAGTGTCAGTTGTGCCTACCCATTTCACTATTTCATTTTCATCTTTAATTACACCTGTTTCCAGTGCAATCAGCAGATTTATTACTTTAAATGTTGAAGCAGGCTGTGTTTCCTTTTTTGCATCAAGGGTATCAGTGAAAATCCAGTTTTGATTTTTGTAATTATATATAGTAATACTTCCACTAACATTACATCCCTTAAATGGTTTTATAAGGTCAACTTGTCCATAGCCAGAAGAAGAATAAAGAAGTATAAAAATTATAATGGTTAGTCGCATTAATGATGTTTCTTAAAGGGACGCACAACTTGTGAACTCTAAAACTTATCAACCTTACAACCCATTTCGCTCAATCCCAAAATCCCACAAATCCCGGTTCAAACATTCCAATTTAGACATTCAGGTTCAGACAACTACCTAAACTGAATCGCCTTCACGGGTTGCACTGTCCTTACCAAAAGTGTTGGCACGATAAGCGAAAGAAAACAAACAACAACAGTACCTCCGCAAATTGCAGCGATCTGCCACCAGATGATCTTAACAGGAGCCGATGAAACATAATAAGCGCTTTCATCCAATTTTATAAAATGAGTGTATTCCTGCAACAGGCAAAGGCCGACGCCAAATACAAAGCCCATCCCAACTCCCCATAAGGTTATATAAGTAGCATGTAATAAAAATATTTTTTGAATAGTTATATCACTTCCTCCGACAGCTTTTAAAATTCCAACCATTCTTGTACGTTCGAGCACAAGAATTAGCAAACAGGTAATAAGGTTAATCATTGCAACTACAGACATTACTATAAAAATTACATCCCTATTGACATCCTGAATGCCAAGCCAGTCAAAAATGTTAGGGTAGATATCTTTAACGGTTTTGCTAACCCAGTATTGTGGTAATACATCACTGTTAAGGATGTTTTCATTAACTTTTTCCATTGCTTTATAGTCACTTAAAAAAATTTCGTAACCACCTATCTGGGTTGTCTCCCAATTATTAAGTCGTTGAATTAGGCGCAGGTCGCCAATAGCAAAGAGCTTATCATATTCTTCAATCCCCGTTTTATAAATTCCACTTACACGTAATCTTCTAAAATTGCTTCTGCCCCCTGCGGCATCAATAAAATGTATTTTAATGCTATCGTTAAGTTTTATCCCAAGTTGTTCTGCTATAGGCTTACTAATAACAATGTCGCGGCTATATAAAGTATCTGTAAAATCAGGCCAGTTGCCTTCCTGCAAAAAATTACTAAGGTGATTAAAATTGTAATTCTTCTCCACACCTTTAAATAAAATCCCTTCAATATTTTTTTGCTGCTGTAGTACGGCGCTTTTGGTTGCAAACGTTTGTATCGTTTCAATTTCAGGTGTCTTTTTCAGTGCATTTATAACGGTATCATTTTTTTCAAGTGGCGATTCTTCTGCTACCAGCGCTTTGCCTGGTTCGTATATTTGTAACCGAACATGTCCCCAAAAACTAAATACCTTCTGGCTTACCGTTTCCTGGAAACCGTTAACAAAAGCGAGGGTAATAATCATAGCCGCAACACTAACAGTAGTGGCTGTAATAGCAAGTTTTATAATGAAACGAGAGAATGATTGTTGAGTGTCAGATGCTATCCTTCGCGCTATGAAAACAGCAATATCCAATCGGCATGATTTTAGTTAAGGCCAAAGCTACATTGCCATGCCCAATTGCAACAAAATCATTTCCAAATCATCCGATTGTTGTAGGTTAGAGGTACTAAAATTCTTTCATGAAAAAATTGGTTACAATTATTCTTTCGCTGTTTACTTCAATTGCTTCGTTTGGTCAGCCAAATGCAGATGTCACCTTAATGCCGAATGTGCAGGAAATAAAACTTACTCTTATTGGCAACCAGTTAGGTTATCCAATTATTGAAGTTAACAGTACAAATATGCTCGAGCTGCACTTTGATGATATGGATGCAAGAGTTAAGAATTATTATTACACTTATCAACTGTGCAATATTGACTGGACGCCCGTGAACCTAAGCACTTTCGATTATCTTAAAGGGTTCAGCCAGATACGCCTCAATCAATACCGTATCTCATCCATTGCTTATACTAAGTATATTCATTACCAGTCAATGCTTCCCGATCGTAATTGCGTCCCCACCAAAGGGGGCAATTATTTGTTAAAGGTGTACCTGGATGGTGACACTAATAAACTTGCTTTTACGCGAAGAGTCCTTGTAGTAGATAAAATGGCGGAAGTGGGAATTCAAATTGTTCAGCCTTTCAATCCCGAGATGTTTAGGACGCATCAAAAAGTGCAGTTTGCAATAAATAAAGGCCAGATAAATATGGTTAATCCCATACAGCAGATTAAAGCAGTTGTGTTGCAAAACTTTCGATGGGACAATGCAAAAACAAATGTTCCGCCAACGTTTATCAGGAACAATATGCTGGAGTTTAATTCAGAAACTGATCTTGTATTTCCGGCCGGAAAAGAATTTCGGTGGGCCGATTTAAGAAGCTTTCGTTTTCAAAGCGAGCGGATAGCAAAAGCAGATTACAGTAAGATAAATTCAGAAGTGTTTTTACAGCCGGATGGCGAAAGAACACAACAGCGTTTTGTAAATTTCAGGGATTATAACGGCTTTTACTTCGTTGAGTCTACAGATGTTTCCAATCCATGGTGGCAGGGAGATTATGCTAATGTGCATTTCACTTTTGTTCCAAATGGCAATCAGCCTTATCCGGATAAAAAAGTGTTTGTAATAGGCGAAATGAACCAATACAATTTGAACGATACCGCCGCCATGACTTATAACGCTAATAAAGGTGTATACGAAAAAACCTTGTTTTTAAAACAAGGCTATTATTCTTATACCTATGTTACCAGAGATGCAAACAGGCGTAATGCCGTTGCCTTAACGGAACAAACAGATGGCAACTATTGGGAAACAGAAAACGACTATACTGTGCTTGTTTATTACAGGTCGCTGGCAGGCAGGCATGATGAATTGATTGGTGTATCAACTATAAATTCTTTAAACAGCAGGAGAACAGGTTTTTAGTTAAGCATGAAAAATATTTTTGTCATAATTCTTATAGTGTTTTCTTTTGGCGCTAAAGCTCAAAAGATAGAAACCATTCACTTTAACCTATACACTGACAGTTTAAAGAAAGGCGTTCATAATTATATAAACGTGGATGGAAAATATAGCAATGGATCATTTATGCCTTTAATGACTAATGAAGTGGTATTCACAAGTTCAGCAGGTAAATGGGATGGAAACAGCCTGATACTTGAGAAGAATTGTAAAACAGATTCCGTAGTAATAACAGCATGGTTAAAAGACCGGCCGGAGGTAAAAAAATCTGTTACTATTTACACTAAAAGAATTGAAGTTGAGCCTCCGCTAAAAACAGAAAAAGAATTACTTGAAGAGTGGAAAAAGAATAGTAAGAAAGGCAGAAAGTAGAAGGCGTAAGGCTTAAGGCAAGAGGAACGGAAGGGCAGAAGGTTTAAGGCAACAAAGCAAAATCTAATTTTGCTTACAACTAATAACCCCCTTATTCTTAATATTTTTAAAAACACTCATTGTAAAACAGCAAACATAATAACAGCGGTTAAAGCTAATGGATCCACTAACTGACCGACAAATTTTTGAGGGAGAAATAGCAACGTATTGGTTTAACGATGATGGTATTTTGGTTTCGCTTTCGAAAAGCCCTAAACGCACAATTGAAAATATAACAGGAAATATTGCGTTAGTCAGACGGATTGCCAACAGCAGAAAAGTTGCATTGTTGATTTATTTAAGCAACTCTCCCGTACCGGATAAAGAAACAAGAAAGTTTGCAGCAGAACAGTTGCCAAATGTGTATACGGCAATGGCTATGATTTCAAAACCTGGTCTTGCAACCCTAATTATGAAAGTGCTGTTCAGACTAAAGCCACTTCCAATTCCAATGAAGAATTTTTCCGATGACAAGGAAGCAAGACTATGGCTCCTGCAGTATTTGTAACTTGGAATAAATTTCCTTCAATTGAGGATACACGATAATACAATAGTAGATAACCCCAAAGTTTTATTGCTAATAATTTTGGACAGTAACGTCATCCGATCAAACTAATGTTAGCAGCAGATTAAGTCTCAGCATACAAGAGTAAAAAGAAAGAGACTTGCATTTTACGTATAGCCTTAAGCCTCTGCTTTTATTTGCACTTTTAAAGACGAACACATCACCTGGTTCTTTAGCAGCTTTTTGTATAAAATTGGGTATTTTATTTTCATGGCATTGTATTTTTGTCTGTTATCAAAGACACATTTTAAAAACCATCTTAATCATTTAATTATGAGCGCAGAAACAGCTATGGAAGGAGGAATTACCGGAGCAACCACCCTTACAATTTTACACGAAATTGTTCGGAAGCTCGATCGAAATGCTCCCCGAATGGATGAAATAGGGAAGGAAGTTTTGAGTAACCTCTTTAAAAAACTAAAGCTTGATGTACCTGATGATGACAAACTACACTTGCTTGCTACCGGTGCAGAATTAGTTAGCAATGGTTTGTTCTATTCTCTGGCAGGTGCTGCAAGTAAAAACAACGTTTTTCTTCGGGGTATATTTTTAGGTCTTACCGCTGGTATTGGTGCAGTAGTGTTGCCTGGTAAACTTGGCTTAGACGAAAGTGCAAGCAACCGGACTGATAAAACAAAGGTAATGACCATTGCCTGGTATTTGATTGGAGGTATTGTAGCTGCTGCAGTTACAGAAAGATTAGAAGAAAGAAAGAGAAAATATACCAGGTAGAACTGGTAATAGCTTAAGCTCCATCATTGTAATTTCTTGTGCTGATAGAACTTTTGTTCATTATTTTAAACAATAACTAAGACGTGTTGTTTCATTCATAAATATTTTACTTATGGAAACAAATAAAACATTCAAACTTGAAACGTCAAAAGACTTTTCTGTTCCTGCTAACAAATTATATAAAGCCTGGACTGAACCGGAGCAATTAAAACTATGGTGGAAACCTATCGGCAATCAACTAAAAGCAGTTGATAACGACATAAGAGATGGAGGAAGAGTTGCCTATCAATTTGTGGAAGACACCCTTAGAGTATCAGGTGAATATCTTGAAGTGAAAGAAGGACAAAACCTCGTTTATACCTGGAACTGGGAATTTCCAAATGATGCTGTTAAGAATGGTGCTTTTAAATTGAACGTTAGGTTTGAAGATAAAGGCAACGGAAGCAAACTTTCTGTTACCCAGGAAAACTTTCAGGATGAAGAAGCCTTGCAACCTCATAAAGAAGGCTGGGATAAGGCGCTGAATGACTTACAGAATTATCTCGAAGGAAAAAACGTTGAGGAAAATGCATCGTCAGAAAATAAAAATGCATCAGATGCTAATGCATCAGCAGGATATAGGGAATCACCCGAACAGCAAAAAGTGGGTGGAGGATAGTTGTTTAGAATTATGCATTATACAAACAGAATTTATATTTTTTAAATTGTTAGAGCCGGGGTAATCCCGGCTTTTTTATAAAATTTTACTCTTCAAACAACAACCTCTCGGGCAATTGCTTTGTAGCAGAAGCGCCCATCTTTTTTAATTCTTCTAACCGGCTGACTAAATTGCCTCTTCCTGCAGTTAGTTGTTTAAACGCATCGGTATAATGGTTTGTGGCATCTGAAAGTTTTTTACCAACCAATTCAAGGTTTTCTATAAATCCATAAAACTTATCATAAAGGGCACCTGCCTTTTCAGCAATCTCTATTGCATTTTGATTTTGCTGTTCCACCTTCCATAGATCTGCGATAATTTTAAGCACACTAAAAAGATTGGTGGGGCTTACAAGCAATATTTTCTTATCGTAAGCATACTTCCAAAGGTTAACATCTGTTTTTACAGCTTCTAAAAATGCCGGTTCAACAGGAATGAATAACAGCACATAATCTAATGCTAAAGCATATCGCGGATAATTCTTTCTGCTTAAACCATCTATATGTTGCCTTATAGACCTGATATGCTCGAGCAGGAACCGTTTACCGTTTTCGTTGTTATCGCAACCGATACATTGTTCCCACGAAATCAACGATACTTTTGAATCAATAATTATTTTTCTTTTATCAGGATAGAAGATAGTTACGTCGGGTTGCAGGGCTTTGCCGTTTTCATCCTTAATAATGCTTCCCGATGCGTCACGTATAAACTCCTGTAACGTATATTCTCTTCCAAGGGTAAGGCCGCTGTTTTCGAGCAAGCTTTCCAGTATCATCTCGCCCCAGTTGCCCTGCATTTTATTGTTGCCTTTTAATGCGGTGGTAAGGTTATTTGCTTCGTGGCTAACAATCTGGCTCATCTCAATTAATCTTTTCACTTCTTTCTCAAGCGAAAACCGCTCTTTCGACTCCTTGTCATAAGTTTCTTCAACCTTCTGTTTAAATTCGCTAAGATTGTTTTTTAAAGGATCAAGTATTTGTCTAATTTTTTCTTCGTTGCTTGCAGTAAACTTCTTTGAGTTATCGTCTAATATCTTTTGCGCGAGCTCGCTGAACTCGAGGCGAAACTGTTCTCTCAAACGCAAAATATCATTATGCTGGTTGTCGAGTTTCTCTCTTGTGTATTTAAGCTGAGCTGTTAAAGTAGCCACCTGGTTTTGAGCAGCAGCGTACTGATGTTGCAGTTGCACATAGGCTTCGTACTGCTGTTTCAATAAATCGTTTTGGCTTTCTGCTTTATTTGCCCTTGAAAGCAACCCATCCAATTCATTTTGCAGTTCTTGTTTTTCTTCAGTAAGATTTGAATAAACCTGTTCAAAGTTCCTCACCTTTTCATTCGCGGTCGACAATGTTTCTCTAACCGAAGAGAGGTGAAAGAAATATGCAATAACAGCAGTGATAAGAACGCCGGCTGCAAAACAAATAATATATAAGGCCATAATAAGATTTACTTGTTGGGCTGATGAAAAGAGTACAGTTATTAAAATTAAAGTTAGAAGTAATAAATTTTGTGATTTGGAAAGTGAATAAAAAAGCAATTAGGAAAGCAGTTTCAACACGATGGCAATGGAGCAACGAAAAAGATGGAAAGTTTTTTTGGCAGATATAGTTCAAAATGTACTTTTGCCGCGGAGAGATGGCAGAGCGGTCGATTGCGGCAGTCTTGAAAACTGTTGACTGTTACAGGTCCGGGGGTTCGAATCCCTCTCTCTCCGCTGGAAGGGATAATCGATAGATTATCTTTTTTTTTCATAAATTAGATAGCCTTTTTCTTTCATTAGCAACGAGTTATGTGCAAGGATATCTATCATTGTAGGTGTTCGATAGATACCGTCCTGATAATATAAATTGTTGTCGAACACCATACTTACAAATTCCCTTTTATGCAGAGTATCAGAATGGGAGTATACATACCGCATATCGGTGAGCAGATCAAGATGTTTACTTAAAATATCAAATACCTTACCTTGATCTTTGCTTAACCGTTCAATTGTTCCACTTAAATTGATTATACTCTGATTGTACGTAGAATACCACCTATCGTAAGTATCGCGGCTAATTTCATTCTTAATCCATTTTTCCTCTACCGAAAACAGCTTTTCCTGCACGGCTTCTAACTGTTGGCTTTTCTCTTTTATTTTTTTCGTGTTTCCTTCCATCTCCAACTGGATAGCCGACTTACAACCATTCCTGATTTCTTTCACCTTGCCTTCTGTCAGGCTCATTAGTTCACAAGCGCTCAGAAATTGATCGTGTGCTTTGATAGCACTTATATTATTATGCTTTGAGAACCTGCATTTGTAATAATAGAAATATTTCCCCGATTTACCCCTTGACGGCGCACCGGATAGAGGGTTACCACAATGGCATTTCAAGACACCTCTTAATGGTATTTCTTCATCAATTACTGTCCTTACCTTCTGTGGCTTTTTCATTTTGTTCTGAACAATTTGCCAGGTCGTCATATCTATTATTGGTTCATGTATAGCCGGAAAAAAACCACCTGGATATTCTTTATATGCTTCAACATGTAACAGCCCTGCATGTACAGGATTGGACAAAACTCTTTCAATGGCCATATTACCTTTCCTGTCAAATCCTAACTCATATGCTTTCTCTTTGATCTTGTAAAGCGGTACATCTCGTAAATACGCGTCAAAAATAAATTTAACAATCTTCGCTTCCGGTTCATTCACAACAAGCCGTCGTTCCTTTCGTTCTCCTTCTTTTTTATACCCGAAGGGCGGGTTTTTAAACACGAACCTGCCCTCCTTTGCCTTTGCGGTATAAATCCCTCCCTTAACTTTAATACTTCTATTAATATTATCTTCTTCGGCTAATAATAGTTGCAATCCAGCCCTGAAAAAACTACCGGGAGTTTCATAATCAAAGGTTATTCCTTCGGTTACACTCACTACCTGGATACTATATTTTTTTTGAAGCTTTTTTACCATGCTCATTGC
>MWYU01000554.1 GCA_002050375.1 Chitinophagales bacterium 62-2 | reverse complement strand
ACTTACGCGAGGACGATTTCAGGTAGCAGAGATATCGGGAATAAGTTGTTTGCACATTCTTGTGTAGATAATATTCCTATTGTTTGATGTCATTAAACAAACTTTAAATAGTGCAGGCAGTATTTTATCGGATACTTCCTGTATCAGTTACTCTCCTACCCTTTTAACTATTTCTAAAGGAAAGTTTATACAAGAACGAGATTTTGGGAACCATAGTTTCTAAGTCACCACATTACTCCCACCTAATAACAAATTAAATTGAAGTCGTAACTTGAGAGCTATTTTACAGGAAATGAAAATGAAATATCTGCTGCTGTTTGTTCTAAGCTTAATCTCAACTTCAATAATTGCTCAAAAAAAGACTGGAACTATTTCAGGAAAAGTTGTTGATGAGAATGACAAACCATTGCAACAGGTTAGCATTACTATTTTAGGCAGAGAAAGAGGAACTGCAACAAACGATTCGGGGAACTTTACCATTAACGTTCCTTCAGGAAGACCTGTTGCATTAATGTTTTCATATACCGGTTATAAGACCACCCAACGAAGTTTCAATCTTTCTGAAGCAGAACAGGAAACCATTACCATCCAACTGCCAAAGGTTGAAAATGTTTTAGAAGGCGTAACTGTAACAGATAATCGTCCACGAACCGAAGCAGGCCGTATCAATATTGATCCTGAAAAAGCCCTGTTAAACCCTTCACCCTTAGGCAATATAGAAAGCCTGATTAAGATTTTTGTTGGAAGTAACAATGAGCTTACGAGCCAGTATAATGTTAGGGGCGGCAGTTATGATGAGAACCTGATTTACGTTAACGACTTTGAAGTTTTTCGTCCTTACCTTGTTCGTAGCGGCCAGCAGGAAGGGTTGAGTTTTATTAATCCCGAAATGACTGCAGGAGTGAAGTTTTACAACGGAGGTTTCCAGGCAAAGTATGGTGATAAGATGAGCAGTGTTCTTGACATTACTTATAAGAAGCCCAGGAAATTTGGAGGCTCTGCATATATTGGTTTACTCGAACAGGGGTTGCACCTGGAAGGAACCGGTAAAACAGACAAGTTTACTTACCTGCTTGGTTTTCGTAACCGCAGCAACAGGAACCTTTTAAGCAGCCAGGAAACAAAAGGTAATTACATTCCGTCTTCTGCCGATATGCAGGCTTTAATTACTTACCAGCCAAATGTTAAGTGGTTGTTTGAAGCGATAGGGAATATTTCGAAGAGTAAGTTCACTTTATTTCCAGAGGAAAGTAAATTATCATCGGCCGTATTTTCCCCGCTTTTTACAGCAAATATCGCAGTTGACATAGCTTTTGAAGGCCAGGAAAAAGACCGTTATCAAACGAATATGCTTGGCCTATCAACAACCTGGCAGCCCCGAAAAAACTTCCGTTTAAAAGGAATGCTTAGCAGGTTTGAAAATGACGAAGCTGAAAATATTGATATTGCCGGCGCTTACCTTTTTGGTGAAAGGGATTTCGACAAAAGTAAAGCTACTTACGGGCTTATTGTTAATCCGCTTGGTGCCGGGGTGTTTCAAACTTTTGCGCGTAACCAATTAAATATTCAGGTTTGGAATGCTTCACTGAAAGGAAGTATTGATAAAGGGAAACATTTTATACAATTTGGCAGCAGCATTGAAAGGCAAACTGTAACGGATAGGTTGCACGAGTGGGAATACAATGATTCCGCAGGATATTCTTTGCCTTATTCAACCAATATCTTACAGTTAAGTAAGGTTTTAAATAATACAGCCGACTTGAATATCAACCGTTTCACTGGTTTTGTTCAGGATAATATTCAGTTCAAAGATTCTTCCGATATTACATTACAAGTTGGACTGCGTTATAATTACAATACCTTAAATAATGAATTCCTCCTATCCCCAAGAGCAGGATTTTCATTTAGACCTAAGAACTGGACGAAGGATATGATCTTTAGAGGATCCGCAGGAACATACAATCAGCCTCCTTTTTATCGGGAATTGAGACGCTATAACGGTACAATAAATAAAGATCTTAAGGCCCAAAAGAGCTGGCAGGTGAGCGGCGGCTTTGATTATAGTTTACAATTATTTCAGAGACCTGCACGTATTACAACTGAAGTTTATTATAAAGGATTGACAGATGTAGTTCCTTATGATATTGATAATGTAAGGCTGCGTTATTTTGGCGAGAACATGGCGAAAGCTTACGCAGCAGGCGTTGAAGTAAGGCTGTTTGGCGAATTGGTTAAAGATGCTGAAAGTTGGGTAAGCTTAGGTTTTATGCGGACTAAGGAAAACCTCGAAAACGACCAGTATTACAATTACAAGTTAAACGACCGGAACGAGCCTATTGATAGCACGATGGTTAATGTAGGTTATTTGCGCCGTCCAACAGACAGGATGATAACTTTCGGAATGTTCTTTCAGGATTATCTTAGTACCAATAAAAACTTCAAAGTTTATTTAAACACTCTGTACGGAAGCAACCTGCCTTATAATATTCCCGGTAGTGTAAAATACAGGAACGCTTTAGTTATTGATCCTTACATAAGAGCCGACATAGGATTAAGCGCTTTATTGCTTGACAGTGATAAAACAAACCGCAGAAGCCATAGCCCGTTTCGCAGCTTTAATAATATTTGGGCTAGTCTCGAAGTTTTTAACCTTATTGACCGGCCAAATACCATTAGTTATTTATTGATAAAAGATTTCGCCAACAACACTTTTACATTACCAAACCGTTTAACGCCACGATTGTTGAATTTGAAATTGGTGGCACGGTGGTAAGTTCACCCTTATTCGTAGTCTTCGAAAATGGGATTTAGACTCTCAGGGGTTGAATTTGCACATTTGCAAGAATGAATGATAAAACGAAAAGTAATTATCCATGAAGGCGACGAAGGCGTATTGCGGGCAGAAATACTCTACTTCCCCAATGTATTACATGGAATATCTAAAAAAGCTCTCCTTCATTTTAGGATTTCAGCAGATAAAATCAATAACTTTAAGGGAACTATTTCGAATTAAAAGCAGCATTCAAAATGTAAGCTGTCTGGTCGTTTAAATTCAGACTTACTTATACTAACAATTACCCCTTTATACTTATCATAAATAAATCTCAATCTGTCATCAATGAATAATTATAATAGCAATCGCAGACGTTTCATTAAGGGAGCTACAGCTTCTTTAGCTCTTTCAGCTCTTAGCGCCAGTGGAATGCCCCTTATTATTCCACCCAAAACTTACAGGGTAGCATTGATTGGAACCGGGTGGTATGGTAAAAGTGATCTGTTCAGGTTAATCCAGGTTTCTCCGGTAGATGTAGTTGCCCTTTGTGATGTTGACAAAAACATGCTTGCAGAAGCAGGCAAGATGGTTTCCCAACGCCAAAAGTCTGCTAAGGTTCCCAGGCTTTATAACGACTACCGGAAAATGCTATCAGAAAATAAATTAGACATTGTACTTATCGGAACACCTGATCACTGGCATGCTTTGCAAACTATTGATGCACTTAAAGCAGGCGCACATGTATATGTTCAAAAACCCATTAGTGTAGATGTGATGGAGGGGGAAGCGATGGTTGCAGCAGCACGAAAGTATAATCGTGTAGTGCAGGTAGGTACACAGCGTAAGAGCACACCTCATCTTATTGATGCTAAAAAAAATATTGTAGATACCGGCCTTCTGGGCAAAGTATCTCATGTGGAGATGTGCTGTTATTTTCACATGAGGGCTAATGGTAATCCTCCTGTTGAACCTGTACCTGATTTCTTTGATTATGAAATGTGGACAGGTCCGGCGCCTTTACGTCCTTATGACGGACTGCCACACATTCGATGGTGGCGTACTTTTATGGAGTACGGCAATGGCATAATGGGGGATATGTGTATCCATATGTTTGACACTGTGCGCTGGATGCTGAAGTTGGGATGGCCTAAACGTATAAGCTCAACGGGTGGAATTTATGTTGACAAGACGGGCAAGTCGAATATTGCCGATACACAATCTGCTGTTTTTGAATATGACAATTTGAACTGTGTCTGGCAGCACCGTTCATGGGGTACGCCTGCTGATCCTGAATATCCCTGGTCTTTTAAATTATTCGGCGATAAAGGGACATTGGCAGCCAGCACCATGAAATACGATTTTACACCTCAGGGTAAAGGTGATAAGATCCACAAAGATGTTGTTTATGAAAAAGAAAAATACCCCGAAGATTTAACAGAACCCCGCATTGAATTAAATGCCGCACCAGCAACAAGAATACATATGATCGATTTCCTGAATGCCATTGAAAAAGGAGGTCGTCCGATAGCTGACATAGAAGAAGGGCATATTTCTACAGCAAGTTGCATACTTGCTAATTTATCCATGCAAACAGGTCGCCCAATAGTTTACGATCCTCAAAAGCGCGAAATAACCGGTGATCCTGAAGCTAATAACCTGCTTCAACGACCTTATCGTAAACCTTGGAGTCATCCCTATCCTAATTCAATTTGATGTGACAAAATTGAAGTAAATATAGCAGTCAGATTAGATGTGGCTTTTCATCTGTCACGCTCCTGAACAGATATATTGCAGGCATCATACTGTCCGCGTGTTAACATAGGTCTTAATATTTGGTATTTCAAAAACGTTAGAATCGGCTGTGAAGTAATAGTCTTTAACTTTCACAGCAAATTCACAACATGTGCATAATAAAGCGCTAAAATTGTATATCCATAAATTATATTTGAAAACACGAAACCGCTGCTGAAAGTTCTATTATTGAACATCAGAGCTAAGTAAACCTAAAATACAAAATATTGACAGATACTATTATCAACCTTCAATCAGTTAACCCTATAGAGTTCTTTGGTGTGAATAACGGAAAACTTGACCTGCTAAAGAAAAAATTCCCCTTACTGAAAATATTGAGCCGTGGAACTCAAATAAAATTAAGCGGCGCTCCCGAACAAATAGAAACAGCAAAAGAAAAGATTGAGCTTATTATCCAGTATCTCGAGCGAAACGGACACGTTAGTGAAAATTATATGGAACAGATATTAGGTGGCGACGATGCCGAGGTGATTGACAATTTTGTTGACAGGAATCCGAATGAAATTCTTGTTTTCGGGCCTAATGGCAAAACCGTCAGAGCAAGAACTGCTAATCAGAAAAGAATGGTTCAGGCCTGCGACCGGAATGATATTGTTTTCGCCATTGGCCCAGCAGGTACAGGTAAAACTTACACTGCCGTTGCTTTGGCTGTGAGAGCGCTAAAAAATAAAGTGGTAAAAAAGATTATCTTAACTCGTCCTGCTGTTGAAGCTGGCGAAAATCTTGGATTTCTTCCGGGTGATCTTAAAGAAAAAATTGATCCATACTTACGCCCTTTATACGATGCACTCGACGATATGATACCTGCCGATAAGTTAGGCTATTACATGAGTACCCGCACTATTGAAATTGCACCTCTCGCCTACATGCGTGGCCGTACACTTGATAATGCTTTCATCATTTTAGACGAGGCTCAAAACACTAACGATCTACAATTAAAAATGTTCTTAACCCGGATTGGTGCAAGTGCAAAAGCAATCATAACCGGTGATCCTACCCAGGTGGATTTGCCTAAAAACCAAAGAAGTGGGTTAGATAAAGCCAGCCGCATTTTAAAGAACATTGAGGGTATATCTCATATAGAACTTGACGAAGAGGATGTTGTACGCCATCGCCTTGTTAAAGCAATTATTAAGGCGTACGAACGGGAAAAAGAAACCGAGCATGTTCAGGGGTTTTCTTCCAAACATTGAAATATTGGGGAAATAGGTTAGCTCAACCATTGAACAGCTACTTCATTTCTGTCAAAACAATTTCATTCTTTAATCATGATGACGAACATGCCGGCTCAGGTTACTAATTAAATTTTCTATGTTATTTTGAATACCTTGTTTTTGGTACCTGCACCCGATGTTTTTTAAAAATACTGCTGAAGTTTCTGCAGTTCAGTCTGAATTTCATTTTGCTTTTTCTCCCCCGCTAAAAGAAATGAATTTTTGATAAGGCTAAGCTTATCTTTTGTTTCAGTCATCTCCTGTGAAAGCTGGCTGATCTCTTTTTTTAAAGTATTCATCTTTGCAGATAATGCCTGCAATTCTTCCGCCTTCTTTTGAATAAGCTGCTCCCTTTGTTTTACTTCTTTCTGGTACTGCTGGCCGTGAGCACTTTGAAATGCATTAAGGTCACGACCGATGATGTTGTGATATTCCTGTGCAGTTGATAAAAGTTTTTCTTTGGTAAGCCCTGTTCTTTTTAATACATTAAATGCTGTTCTGTATTTCGTCTCTTCATCAGTTATATTATCAATATCAGTTTTACTGTCTATAAATTCTTTATAATCCGTACCCTGGAAGAGTGGGTTCTTTGCATTGGCTTCGTCAATTAATTTTTCAAAATATTGCTCGTGTTCAGGCAAAGCAGTCGTAAGACTGGAACGCAGTGCAGTAGTTTGTTCCGGGGTAGGGGGAGCAACATGGGCGCCTGTAATAAGGGGATGCTCAACCTTCTCTTCTACAGGTGTACTATTATAGCCAGTTGTAACAGGTTGTTTCGCTTCGTGGACGGTTTCCTTCTTATCATCCTCAAATTCTACAAAGGGACTTAATATCTGTTTGAGCAAACTCATATTTGTAAGTTTAATCGGAAAAATGGGGAAAGTAAACTTTTGTAAAATTAGCGCCTGATCGAATATTAAGTATCCAGACTTTTAGCAATTTAAGAAACCGTTTTATGCGGAATTACAAGCAGACTTTCAAGTATATCTAAAAGCAACAGTCAGGTACTTTGTTTGTTTGCCATTGTAACCATTGCCACTCTGCCGCCTTCTTCATCAGATAGTAACAGTTTTTTTCCATCAGTTATATCAACCATAGAACCAACAGGTATTTCTTTATTGTCTGCCAGGTCTTTTAGTGTGGGTAGTTTTTGGTTTACAAGCACCCATTTGCCATTATGGATAGTAAAAAAACCTACAGGTATTTTTTGCTCAGTTGTAAGTCTTTCATTTCTTACAATATTTCGGTTTACATGCCATTGAAATAGATATTGGTTGTTGTACACCATCATCCTGTGATGTTCAGGTTTCCATACGGTTGGCTGAAATTGATAGTACAAATCTAAAACAGGCACTGTGCCTTTAACAGGTGTTCCGCAAAACGGGCATTTGGGTGCAGCAGTATTATCAAACACAAACCATTTCTGATCGCATTGCTTATTGCTGCAGGGCTGCATAAGATCGGTTGTTTTTAATAACGCCTGCTCCCACATGTCGGCACTAGGGCGAAGGTTGGGATGATGTAAACCTGTAATAAAAGCTTCGTCAAAAAGTTTTTTCAGGTAGGGGCCTGTAACAGTGTAAGAAATTTTATTAACATCTGCCCAGGGCAAAGCAGATTTTGCTACCTGGTCTGATTTAGGTCGGTTAGAAGGGTCAGTAGGATGCTCTATGAACAACGCTTTTTCGCCCATACTCAACAGGTCATCTTTTTCGGTATCCAGATCGTTCACTTTTCCACCTTTCAACGGATGCCGGTAAAGCAAATACATATATATCATTACCGCCATTGCATGAAGATCAGTTGTTCGGTTTGCATGCTTGCGGTTAGGATCACGCAGATCGAGATGTTTTGTAGCCAATACTTCAGGAGCAATAAAATCAGCCGTGCCGATTACATCAGGGGCAAACAATCCCGGAACAACCAGTCCGTCAATGTCAATAATGGTTGCAGCTTTACTTACCGGGTCTATCAGTACATTTTTGTATGACAAATCCGAATGTGCCAAACCAGCGGCATGCAATCGTTTTACTCCCCTGGCTATTTTCACATTGATCTGGAAGTAACTCAACCATGTACCCAACTCCGAATCATCAAGTCGTAATGGAAACTGTTTGTTCCTGAATTTAGCAGAAGCAAACCATAGACCTTGCTTTTCTTTCCCTTTTATACCTTCCCCCGTTACATACCCTTTTTTAAAGAAGAAATTCTTATTGTAAGCTGGTACGATCAAACCAATTTTTTTATCCGCTTCTACCATGTCTGTTGGCCAGCAGTACAATTCTTTGTAATAATCACCACCTTCCCTATTGAAGAAATTATCATAGTACTGTGTCACAATCTTTCGTAACCTTTCTCTTGTGTTATAATCCTGTTCTTCACGGTAAAATGCAACAACATATGATTTGTCGGGAGAGAAATAGACATCTTTCATTCCGCCACGCATAGGCTCTCCGTTATCCACATAAGGATATGTTTTACCCGGAGTAATAATGGATGCAGCAGACTTTGTACTCATTCCGGTTTTTTTTGAAAAATTCTCCAGGTAACTCACACACAAATAATTTTACGTTCTTTATTAAAAATGTTCAACAATCAATCTTCAACACTCAAAAATTAATAAAGCACTTGAAATTTCAAACTGATGAACATTGAGTATTGAACATTGTATATTTCATATTATTCCCCGTAAATTGAGATTGAACTTTATTCCCTTCACGGGTTAGAGGCTTCAAAAAACAATTGCCAACGTTCTGTCATCGTGGTTTCCCTGGCTCCAAAAATCCATCCAGGTTGAAAGTTGATTAGTTATCTCCTTATTGCCCGGATGTAATTCTACTTTAATTTTATCTTCATTTTTACCATCCAGGTCTGCTAAAAATTCTTTCCATTTCTCAATGTCGGGCAGGTTTGCCTCCACTACAAACTTAGGATCATAAATACCATCAGACATCATAAATAGATAGGAGAAATCATTAATCAGTTTAAAACCAAACCGCGTTGCAAATTTTTCGTTTTGAAATATTTCAGGCATAGTAATAAACCTGGTACCCCCGCCAAATTCTCCCACATCTATCCAGTTCATCAAAGTAACTTCAGATACATCTTTGTTTAACACAGCAATCGGGCAATCACCTACGCCAAACGAAAGAAATGCGTATCCAACTTCATATTTCTTAAATAGGGTAAATATCAATGTTGTGCTTAAATCCTTTAAAGTAACTGCTGCATTTTTAGCAAAGTCCTCCAACTTTTTGTGAACATAAAATGCTGCTTTACCCAGTTCATTGTACACAAAGTGGTTTAGCTTTTTCTGTGTATCGTTTCCGCCGTTATTTCCATGTTGTTGTAACAGTTCATCAAACGCTTTCATGCTTTCGGCGTTTCCCGTAAAGTATTCAACCACTGAATTACACGCAATTGCTGACCCTTTTCTTGAAATTTTTGCACTGCCAGCACCATCCGCAACTACCACTAAACTCCAACCTGTATCTAAATCCTTAAAAGCAAAATCATCTTCCCTGAAGGAGCCTACATTTGCATGAGCACGACCGCGTTTGCAAGATACCAGTATATGCCTGCCATCAATTGGAGCAAACTGAGTTATATTATCTTCTTTCCAGTAAGGATCGTTGCGGTCGCTTTCAAGGTTTTTCCATAACGATTTCGGATCAGGATTGACGATAAGCAGAATTGGCTTCTCATGATACAATATGTTATCAGGCTCGCCGGCTAACTTAAACTTGAATACGATTTTAAAATCCCCGCTTTGTGTGGGAATGCCCGTTACCTGTTTTGTCTTTTCATCATAAGTTAAACCAACTTCTTCCAGTCCTTCAAATTGAAATGCAGCAATATCCTTCCATTTAAACCTATCAAAATCAAACTTGGTTTCATATGGTTTACCTACTGTTGCATTTAACACGCGAACTTGTTGCTGAATAATATCATTTACCCTGTTTTCCAATTTCCACTTATCCATTAACAGGTTTTGATTTTCGATGATTGCATTTATTGCCGTTATGTTTTGTTCTTCTTTCAAGAATTGATCTAATAAAGCTTTCCTGTTTTTAGGAACGGAGACATTATTGACTGCAAAAAGATTTTCGATAATTTGTTTGGCATCAGCCATTATTACTATTTTATAGTAGTTCTTTTAAAACTGCAAAGGAAAAGCCGGGGTTTCACAAGAATTTGTGTTGCCTAGTAGTTTACCTTGCTGCATAACTTTTTTAGAGGAACAGTCAGGC
>MWYU01000613.1 GCA_002050375.1 Chitinophagales bacterium 62-2 | reverse complement strand
AAACGTATTTTTATAATAAGTTTCTTACAGAAGCAATTTTTTCAAACTTAGGTCTTGACCTGAATTGCAATAAAATAAAAAAGCTATACAGCCAATGCTTAAATATTGGCTCTATGGCCGCTTAAAAATTACCGAACCATTGTTAGGTAATTGGAGGTATTTAAAAGAATTATATAACTGCTTTATATCATTTTAGTTGCTGCTAATTTTCTTGCAGTAGAAGTTTAGATTTTTATAATTTTTTTTATCGGTCAACCTGGATTACTGCTACTGCATATTGATAACAGCTGTTGAAAAAAGAGTGATTATTTTCTACCGGATAATTTGTCAGTGCCTTTCAATTTTCTACTTTCAAAGCATTTACTTTTTGAAAAGAGCAGCGGCTTTCAAAGCAACGCATCCTAGTTAAAAATCTTTGAATTATTCAATCCATACTTTCGAATGTTTGCCTTCAAATCCATCCATAACTGGATATTATAATCTGCGAGTTCCATAATTTCTTCCATTGTTAACTTGTACGGATTAGAAACCGTTGCGGTGGGCTTAGGATCAGTTTGGTCATTAATACAGGAAAATATATTAGGAGCGAGTCCTTCACCTATCTCTAATGATTTTGCAATAGCTATGCTGCTGCCGAACAATTTAATTTGCTTTCCACTGCTTAAAAGCAATGTTCTTTTTTTTAAATCTGCCATAACTCAATGTTTTTAATGGTTCACTTTTTAGGATTACTGAAAAGTTTTCTGTTACTAATTCTGAATATTAAAGGGGTAAAAAATATTCCCCTTAATTGCTTCATCCCTCCACGATAACTATGAATTTTTTCAGCATTAATTATCTATAAGAAAGCAGGCTGGTGAAAGGAAAAAGCGGTGCCTTTTATTTCTGTTCAGGGCTCAAAAGTTGCTGAAGCCTGCCATAGAAAGAACACTCTCGATCTGATTTTATAAGGCTTCAGCTTTCCATGCTTTACCCAATCGTAAATAGTGGGCTTTGTAACATGGAACAAAGCGCAGACCTCTGCTATCTTATAAAGTGGTTTGTAAGACATGCCAGCCGTTTCAAAGGAAGGGGCAACCGGCTTTTGTTTTTCAACACTACTTACTTCTTCCCTTATAATCAAATGCTCAACACACGATCTTTTTTACAAGTCTTAAATGTCTATATTTATTGCAATAACTTCTGTACACTAATAACGTTGAAGAGAATAGAAGTTTTGAAGTTGTATTAAAAAAAGCTGAATATGAGAAATTTATTTACGATTGTATTGTTATGTGCTTTTTACTTACCTGTTGTCGCACAAAACAAAACTTCAAATAACGAACGGGGAAGCAGGATTTATCACACTGAAGGCACATCGGCTCCACTGCAAAGGCCACCAACACCAGACAAAATATGGGGGAAACTGTTTACTGATGTTCAAATAACAAGAGCATTAGGCGATAATAAAACTTTTGTTGATGCAGTTCCCAAATCTGCACCCTCCAATATTTTACAGAAGTACAAGTCGTTTCAGCAATCCGGCGACACCTCTCATCTTAAAGACTTTGTGTTCCAGAATTTTAAGGTTCCTGTTAACACTAACATCAAACTTCCTGAGCAAACAACTTCACTAAAAAAACACCTTGAGGACTTGTGGCCTACTCTTACCCGTAAGGCTGACGTAATAGAAAGGAACAGTTCTTTACTGCCACTACCGAAAGCATATGTAGTGCCGGGAGGACGCTTTAGGGAGATATATTATTGGGATAGTTATTTCACTATGCAAGGCCTTGCAGTAAGCAGCCGTTACGACCTTATTGAAAACATGCTGGATAATTTTAAATTCCTGATTGATAAATACGGCCATATTCCCAATGGCAACCGCACTTATTATTTAAGCCGTTCTCAACCTCCATACTTCGCTCTAATGGTTGATCTGCTGCATGATAAAATGGGTGACAGGATTTACAAAAAATATTTATCGGCAATGCAAAAAGAATATGCGTGGTGGATGGAAGGCGCAGGAAACTTAAAGAATGGGGAAGAACATAGACGGCTTGTTCAATTAGCCAACGGAACCGTTTTAAACAGGGATTGGGACGATAAGAAAGCGCCGCGGGAAGAGTCGTATTATGAGGATGTGCAGATCGGATTGGCATACGAGGGCAAAGATGAGATGGTATATACAAATCTTCGGGCAGGCGCCGAAAGCGGATGGGATTTTAGCAGTCGTTGGTTTGCAGATACCATGCACTTAACCACCATTGAAACCACTAACATTTTGCCTGTTGATCTTAATTGCTTGTTATACGCCTACGAAAACATTTTAAGCAAAGCAAGCAAAAGCCAGCAATTGCAAAGCGAAAGCAACACCTACCAGCAAAAGGCTATTAAAAGAAAAGCAGCAATTTTAAAATACTTCTGGAATGATGAGCTGCACTATTTTTTCGATTATCAATTTAAAAAACAAACGACGGCAAACAAATGGTCGCTGGCAGGTGTATTACCATTATTTACGGGCATTGCAACAAAAACGCAAGCCGGTTACATAAAGGAGCAGATAGAGCAAAAGTTTTTAAAAGACGGTGGTTTGGTTACGACTGTTTATCATACCAAACAACAATGGGATGCACCTAACGGGTGGGCACCTTTGCAATTTCTTGCAGTGAAAGGATTAATGAATTACGGGTATGATATACTTGCTAAGAACATTGCCGAAAGATGGATGAGTGTAAATGAAAATGTTTATACAAACACCGGTAAGATGTTAGAGAAATATAATGTTGAAGACATTCATCTGCCAAGTGGAGGCGGTGAGTATCCAACACAGGATGGCTTTGGTTGGTCGAACGGAGTTTACCTGAAGTTTTACCAGATGTTCAGGAAATAATAGTACAAGTAATCTTTATGATAGGAGATTATTTTAAAAGAAGGCAGTATTAAAAAATTGATAACCTCAAGTTTTTCGATATGAATAACAACCACAAATGCTGACTTCAACTTTCCTGTAAAAGCCGGACAGCCAGGACAAGTACTAATAAATAATTTAAAGGGATTGAGTTTAAATAGAGGTAATACAGGCACTGCTTTTAGATTACAGCCGTACCAGGCCGTTATTGTACAATTAAATTAAGTGTTAAACCAGGTTAATTGGTTGTAATAGATTTCTGCTTCTATAAGTAACTTAATGTACTGCTACTGCAATTTTGGAATCGGCAGTTCCATAATATAAAAACCATTTCGATTTAAAGGGAACGAGCCCTTCTAAAAAACAAACGTTATTGATCTGACCGATCATTTCATAATCTTTGTCCGGTTTAAAAAAATTACTATCGCTTCGGTCAATAACTTTTTCGGGATTGTTTTTATCTGCAAGAATTTGTCCAGCACTATATACGCCATCAGGTAATGATTTGTCTCCTTTTGTCGGACTGTTTTTGCTGTTGTATATAAATACAATTCCATCTTTTGTAATGATAGCAGGCGGCCCGGGTTCTACCAATTCACTATCAAACTTATGATCTCTTGTTCCGAATAAAATTTTAAAAGCTTCATACTTACGCAAAGAATCATACTGCTTTTTAGAAGGATCTGTTTCCGGTAAAGGAGTCCAATTAATAAGGTCGTTTGAAGTAGCCATATAAATATTGGACTCTCCCCAGTACATCCAATACTTGCCATTAATTTTGTGAGCCACCAGTTTACTCCCAACAACTTTGCAAACAACTGATCCTGATTTTGACCAATAATCAATAAACTTTCCACCTGCAGCATTTTTAAAAACAGACCCATGTTTTTTCCAATGATACAAATCTTTAGAAGTTGCTATAAACAGCCGGGCAGTGGTACCATCATAAGCAGTGTAAGTCATGTAATAAGTGCCTTTATCATCTTCTACAATGCGGGGATCTTCGCATCCGCCCTGCCATTCATACTTTTTATATTCATCATTATCAGGTTTCAAAACCGGCTCCTTTACCCTTGTAAAATGTAGTCCATCATCACTATATGCTAACCCTATCCTTGACGTTCCTGCAGGCAAACCTATCTTATCCTGTGCCCGGTATAACAGATAAACTTTATTTCCTCTTACTACTGCCGCCGGATTAAACACATCCTTTTCTTCCCAAGCCACTTTCTTTTTTAAAATAGGATCTGTAAACGTCGTTTTTAACGGGGTTAGAATTGGGTTTACATTGTCATTCTTTACAAAGGGAACCAGCATCCATTTTTTGTATTGCGCAACGCTACTAAAGGATAGCAAAAAAAAACTTACAATAAAAGCTAAGGCAGAAAATACTTTCTTCATATTGTCAACTTAATTTTAAACAATCAGGAGATACAATTTGCTAAGCGTTTGAAACAGCTGAAATAAAAAAACTGTTACAGGCTAACCAGCCAATAAGATAACTCATAATAGTTTAATAGTTGAACTTTTATTTTTGACTCACTTCTGTTAAATAAAAATGTTATTGAAAGTTATTGTCCCGCAGCGCTCATTAAAACTTAAATGCTGCACCATTCACACTACTGCCTGCAAAAGCAGCACTCTGTTTATAAATACCTGTGATCTGAATTTTTATTTTATCAGGAACACTTTAGGTACGATTACGTTGTACAGCATAAGGAACTGAAATATATACTTGTGCTTTTTTAATTGTATACGCCCACCACAGGTTCTGCCGAAATTACATATCAGATCTTCTAAAACCATTAGCGCTTTGAATTAAATCGTTTGACCGACTCCTTCTATAGGCACACCTGCCGTAATGCCGCTTCTAAACACTTATGCTGCTCTGCCTTTCCCACCAAATATTTGTACGTTTTAAAATAGTGGATGTTGATGCCCAAAAGCGGAGCCGTTTGGTTTGGGTATTAAACCATTATTCAATCACTTGTTAGTTGTATTTTTTCATGCGTAAACGATCTACTATCAGCCTTCCCACTTTTTGCCCGTATTCCGTACTTACAATACATGACTGATGAAAGTGAATGCCTCCATAAAACCTCGCCCAATTGTTTTCATCAGCAGCCTGGCGAAACGATTTGAAGGATCGGCTTTTGATTCCAAACTCCAGTTCAGTTGTATCAGTATAAGCAAAGTTATCGCCATAAACACTGGTTAAAGCTTCAGCAGCAGCAGACGAACAGGTTGAGTGTCCACAGGTATATTCAGGAAAAGGGGGCGTTTGTAAGTAAGGCCGCCAATCAGGATCTATGTATTTGTTGATTGCCGTTTCAGGCCTTATTGTATTATACTTATACTTGGCGTTCCAGCATTGTATAAAAGCATCAAATAAAGCAATACTGGTTTTAGCATACGCATAAACAGTAGTTGCAAAATCGGCATTAGCTTTTTTAGAAGCAATACCAACAATACTCATCCAATGCCCCGGCGGAGAGAACTTTTTGGTGGCATACATTACATGTCCAATAACATTTAGCTTAAAAGGATTGTCATCCCAAAAGTCAGCTATGTGCATTTGTTCGGCAGTAAGGTTTTCTACAGCTTGCTTTACTGCCATTACCTGCTTTGAGTAATCGCTATTCTTATTTTTTAAATCAAAATGAAAAGGTGCCGGAACCATAAATTGATTTACGCTATCCATTACAAGAGGGCGAATAGTGCTCCAATGTGGCTCCATTGCCGAGGCATAAGATGGAGGTGTAGGAATCCATCTTCCATCCTCATCTTTTATAGTATACTTTTCGGCGCTCCGAGTACGGGCATAATTATCTCCTTTGCTCCATGCCATAATAACTTTTGAAACGGTATCAGCATAAGCAACAGAATTTTCATATTCATCTGAAGGCATGCCATGATCTGTTGCCAGCTTTTTTAAACTGTCAACATATCCCGTCATACTACCTTCCGGAAATGTTACAGCCTGCCCAAGTGTACAAAATGATAACAGTGATGCAAATTGAAAATTGATTTTTTTAGAAGGGTCTGGTTTTGGAACTGCTTTTAATTCTGATAACTGTTTCGCCAGCGAATTATACTGAGCCGGAAAACCTGCAGCGATAACCTCGTAAGCTGCAACATTCGCATATAAATAATTGCGTGAAGCAACGATGGGGCTAAAGTTATTTCCCATTACAACGTTGTTCAACTCATAAACTGTTCTTGAGTATAGAGTAGGGTTTTTGAAGATGGTTTGGTAATCGTTTTTAGAATGACATGCAGTTAGTATTAAAGCTGCAATGCAACTAAACAAAAAAGTTTTCATTTGTATATAAAACGTTTGATATGAAATAAGCAAAGGTTACATCGTTGATACAACGAATAACATGCAACCGGTAAAAGATTACATTAAATAGTATTTGTTACTTAGCTTAATTCCGGAGGCTGCAGAGGAGAGAGATGAGGCGCAGAAAGCAGGTCTTCAACATGCTGAATGTTATAATCGTGAAAGCTGCCATTTCTTACAGGCTTATTAAAGCTTATGTAGTTGTAGCAATATTCTGAAAGAATGTTTTTAAATACTCCCGCTTTAGAATTGCCGGTTTTTTTTGAAGAACCATTCTGCAGAAGGTCATTTGCATCTTTAAAAAAATCTTCTTTCGCCTTCTCCAACTGTTGCTTGTTTTTATTCGGCAGACACAGGAGAACATATTCTCCTTTTTCAATTTTGCTTTTTACATAATGATAGATAACACCGGCAACTTTTATTTCACCATCTGTTCGTTGAAATTCTCTGGTATCAGTTACATAGGGAAGTAAGAGAGGAGCACGGATTGTTATTAGGTCTGCTTCGTTGTATTGCTCTTTATCAAGTGAGGTTTGCAACTGTGCTTCCCATTGCCGTTCTGCAATATAAAACCAACCTCTGTATCCAACCATGTTGAAGAGGAAAAGAACAAGCAATAGTATCGCAGCAAGCTTTTTCAATTATCTCGCAATGTAAGTTTTTCGGGTGACACCTACACCTGTTATAGTCAATTTTTTCCAGCTTGCCGGCAGTGAAGAAGGAACTTGTACAATACCTGTTGGTGTAATGTCTAATCCACCGAAGCCACTTATTACACTTTGCAAAAAACCACCTGCACCTGTAGCGAAGTATGGATTGGTTCCTCCTGCTGTTTCCGCCAGCACGCCAAAAGGATTTTTTTTGTTGGGAATGTGCGCTTCTTTAAATGCATTCCAGGCTTTTGCAGGCTCTTTTAAACGGGCATATAAGGTCGCAAAGATTGCGTGGGTCATTGCAGGAGAACCTTCACCTATCCTGCTTTCATAGTATTCAAGCTCCTTGCGTATTTGCTGCGGGTCGGTTATCTCCTTCAATGGATAAGATAAAAGGTTAACGTCTGCCTGTTTTATTTTTTCTCCTTTAAAAGCAGCATGTTCTGCTGTTATTCCGTTGCTCAATTTTAGAATAGGAATATTAGCTTCTACATCTGCCCAATCACTTGAAGGCTTTTGATTTAAAATTTTAGCAGCCATTATTGCATATTGTAAATTGGCTTTTGCAGCGGCATTTGTAAATGCATTATTATCTACGTTTTCTGCCCATTCATCGGCAGCTACCACGTTTTTAATATCATACTTTCCGGGCCCATTTTTTTCTACCCGGCTTGCCCAAAAATCTGCACACTCTTTTATGATGGGGTAACCTTTTTCTTTAAGCCATGACGTATCTTGCGTAACGGCAAAGTAGTTCCATGCAGCAATGGCAACATCTGCGGTTATATGATGTTCGAAAGGTCCGCTTAGCGCCCACACCGGCGTTTCTTCGTTACCACTTGCCGCGCTTTCCCATGGATACATAGCACCTCTAAATCCATGAGCAAAGGCATTGTGCTTTGCTTCTTTCAAACGCTGATACCGATATTCTACCATGCTCTTTGCCATCTCAGGATGCATAATAAGAAGAGGCGGAAACATCCAAAGTTCCGCATCCCAAAACACATGACCATTATATCCAAGTCCGCTTAAGCCCATTGGCGAAGGACTATAAGCGGTGCCTTCTCTTACAAAGGAATACAAATGATATAAAGCAGAATGCACTTCACGCTGGCTGGCATCATCGCCTTCAATAATGATATCACTCTTCCAAAGACTGTCCCATGCATTGTGGTGATATTGGAGTAAGCGTTTTGTTCCTTCAAGCTTTGCATATATCACATAACGCTCCGCTTCGTTTAACGGGTCATCGTGTTGTGCTGTTGTAATGGAAGCACCTGCAATAGCAAAGTGATAACTGCTGCCTGCTTTTATTTTTTTATAAAATTTTGAAAGATGCATGTTATTATCCCACATCTCATGTACTAATGCCGGCTCGCTTCCATGAGGTTCATCAAATAAAAAAGTTGTGGAAGATGCGAAGGTTAACTTACCGGTTGGGCTTTTAGCGGTAGAAGATAGCAGGCTTAATGTAACATGAGGACGATCAATCTGGTTGTAATAATTCTGAACATCACGCAAAGCATCAGGAGCTTCCATAACGCTTGCAGGGATAACTTCAATATCTTTTTTTGCAGTAACGGTTACATCAACAAAAACACAATAAGGCAGATGACGCAGGGCATAATAAGTATAAGAGACGGTGGCTTTATCAGCGTAATCAAAAGTGGTGGTAAGGCTTGCATGTTTCATATCCAACACCTGCTTCATGTTGCTGGCATCGGCATTTCCAATGCGCCTGCCGTCAACATCCATATTCATATTTACAAGGTTGAAGCTTTGCAAAAAATTGCTGACCCTGCCTCTGCCATATTGATCGTATGCTCCGTTTAACACTACATCTTTACAACGCAAAACATTGGGTGATGATACAACACCTATCATGCCATTTGCTACTGTAATGCCGTAGTAATCTGAAGGATTTATTTTATCAGCAACAATATTCCATGCATCTGTTTTTTGAGCAATAGATATGATTGAGCAAAAAACAGCAGCAGCTAAAGTGAATAATTTTTTCATGCAGAGAGTTTTTGGAGGACTAATAATGCTTGTATAACCTGACAAACTTAAAGATTGTTCATAGAATAGTATAAGCAAAATTTTTTCCAAATTACGGGTTAAAACTTCGGTAGTGGTTGCAGGATTTTTAAAAGCTCCTGCAATATCAATTAGTGTTATTTTGCAGCAATGCTTAATGAGTTAAAATGAAAACATTGCTGTTGACAACAACTGTTGTAATTGCTTTAGTTATTGGTGGTATTTATCTTTTAATTCCTGATGAAATTAAAATAGCTGAAGTGGCTTACATTCATTGCAGCGAAAAAGGTGGTTACCGGATTTTGACAAATAATAGCAATTGGAAGAAATGGTTGCCTGCTAAATCTTCTTCTATCAATAATTCAAATGGGTTTAATTATAATAAGCACAATTTTCAAATCGGAAACAGGTACGCCGAAGGATTAGAAATGCTAATTAAGAAGGATACCTCTGTTTATTATAGTTTAATAAGCGTAATACCTATTAAAGTTGATTCCTCAAGATTGGAGTGGAGAGCTACCCTTTCTGCAGGAAGAAATCCTTTTAAAAGAGCGCAACAATACTTTAGAGCAAGAGAGATTAAAAGCAATATGAAGGACATCGTTAGCAATCTAAAATTATATTTGGAGAAACCTGAGAATGTATATGCAATGACAATTACAGTTGATAAGGTGAAAGATACATTACTGGTAGCAAGAAAGATGATCAGCGGCAGTTATCCCGATACAGAGATTATTTACAAGTTAGTATACGGTTTAAGAAGTTATATAAAGAGTAGGGGAGCAAAGGAAACAAATCATCCCATGGTACATGTAGCCACCACTTCTGATAATGTTTATGAAACAACTGTTGCCATTCCCGTTAATAAAGTGCTTGATGATTCAGGTGATCTTGCTTTTAAAAGAATGGTACCAGGAAACATTCTTACAGCTCAGGTTAAAGGTGGAATTAGCCGGGTAAAAGAAGGGGAAGCACAATTAGAAAACTTTGTTCAGGATTACCAGTTCGTTTCGCCGGCTATACCTTTTCAGTCTTTGGTTACAAACAGGATGCTTGAAAAAGACACATCTAAATGGATAACTAAACTGTACTATCCTATTCTCTAGTCTGAATCAGAATTTACGGAATTTAAAAATTTACAGAATTTATGAATTACCGAATTGTATTTGGGGTTGAAAATGAGTTTGTATTGCAAGAT
>MWYU01000671.1 GCA_002050375.1 Chitinophagales bacterium 62-2 | reverse complement strand
CTGTATATCTTCAACTTTACCTACATCTGCTGGCTTAATAGCGCCGTACCTTTGGCATTAGTAATTTGGTCAACTACAGCTTTTCCGCCCTCGGGGTTTCTATCAATTACCAATACTTTACCACCTTCGTTAGCCATTTGTAGTGCCGTTGCTTTTCCAATGCCCGAACCTGCCCCTGTTACCAAACAAACTTTATCAGTAAATCTCATAGATCAATTTTGCGTAAAACAAATAGTACACAGAGATAATGGTGCATAAAATGTTCCATCTTTACTATAACCTTTATTGAGAAAAGTATTCATCACTGTAATAATAGTTATATAATAAATTTAGCAGCAGGCTGACAAAGCATGTTGTTATTTCCATAACTTTTTTAACTGTAAGTATGGATTGATAATTATTATAACAAAGGATGGAGAGATTTTTGCCGTAATAAAATATGCGAGTTCTACTGGTCATTTTTCTTTTGGTTGCATTTGTATCCTGTTTCCAAGATAAAAGCAGGCTAAGTGAAATGACTTCGATTGAAGATGATTCAACAGTTACTAACCATACTCTTAGCAATACGACATCAACACCAGATACAGCTAAAGCCATCGACGCTTTAATCAACAATACAACTGTTCAGAAAATTGAAGCACATTACAATTATTCCGATGCAGTAAAAACAATAAAGACAGGCAATACTACACCTGCTGAATTGATAGCTTATGCAAATACCTTAACCGGCACACCTTATAAATATGGATCCATTGATCCTAATGTAGGTTTTGATTGTTCAGGTTTTATTACAAATGTTTTTAATCATTTCAATATTGGTGTCCCTCGTTCTTCAATCGACTTTACTCACGTGCAAAGAGAGATACCTTTGCCAGAGGCGAAACCCGGAGATCTTATTTTGTTTACAGGAACAGATAGCACCCGCCGGGAGGTAGGACATATGGGTATTATTGTTTCTAATGAAAACAACCAGTACAGTTTTATACATTCTACCTCCGGTAAACAGTATGGAGTAACAATTACTCCCTTAAATCAATATTATATGGGTCGGTTTTTAAAGGTAATTCGTGTATTTAAGCAGAACGATGGTAAATAGTATATGTTAGCACGCTACCTTGCAGCACCTTCAGTTCGATATCTCCTTGCTAAAAATATTTTTCCAAACCCCATGCCTTTCAAACAATTGAATTTGAGGTATTATTATGAAAGTTACTTAAACACTTTTTAAACTTACTTTCTGCAAATAATCCGAGTACCGCGTCATTTTATGTGGCAACAATTACTTCGAAAACTTATAACGGGAGATGTAAAAGCGCTTGCAAGAATAATTTCACTTGTGGAGAACAAGGCGCCAGGTTATGAAGAAATATTGACAACATTACCAACATCACTTACACCTGTTCTTGGAATAACCGGTCCGCCAGGTGCAGGCAAAAGCACATTAGTCGATGCCCTGATTAAAGAGATTGTTGCTGCAGGCAAGAGAATTGGTGTCCTCTGTGTTGATCCTTCCTCTCCCTTCAACCTGGGGGCGTTATTAGGTGATAGAATTCGAATGAGTGAGTGGTATAATAACCCAAGTGTTTTTATCCGCTCCCTTGCTACAAGAGGAAGTCTTGGCGGGTTGCATCCTATGATTATTGAAATCACCGATATAATGAAAGCAGCGGGGTTCGATTATATAATTGTAGAAACGGTTGGCGTGGGCCAAAGCGAGATTGAGATTGCAGGATTGGCAGACACAACCGTTGTAGTGGTTGTGCCTGAAGGCGGCGATGAAGTGCAAACCATGAAAGCAGGCCTGATGGAAATTGCCGACATATTTGTGGTCAATAAAGCAGACCGGCCTGGTGCTGATATATTCTTCAAAAATCTAAAGCTAATGCTGGCGCCTGCTTTTTCTAAACAGGTGAATGAAATTCCAATAATTAAAACTGTGGCATCACAAAGAACGGGAATTGATGAATTGTTTAAGAAAATTGAACTTCATCAACAGCAACAAGTTTACTCCAACAAGCATAACTGGTTACTGACAGAAAAAGCTTATCATTTAATTATGCAAAAAAGAATGGGGGATATAAATAAAGACGAACTTAAAAAGAAGATTGAACAAGTTCTCGTGGAGAAACGAGATTTTAATTTGTACAGGTTTATTGGCGAAATAGAATAAAGAGGAATTATTATTGATTACAGTTTAAAGAAAGTTTTCCTTTTCGCCCTGCCACCATTTATAACCAATATAACCGGCAACTGCAAATGGAGTAAGCATAAGGTAGATAATGCCTGAGTTTAGTCCCTGAGCAGGTTTTTCGCCTTGCTGCATTGCTGTTTTAGTGCAAATAGAACATTGAGCATTTACCAGGGTTGAACTACCTGCAAGAAATATAACGAGAAATAATATTCTTAAAACAAGCTTCTTCATAACAAACATTTCGGGTACAAATTTAGGTTGAAAAACTTCTTGTTGATGTTAACTTATATCAATAAAGCGCAAAGCTTCTTCTCTCGCCTCATGGGTAAGTATTTTCAATTCAAATTACAAATCTCCTAATTGCGGGCGCATAATTATATCTTCCACTACGGCCATGGGCGATAACCTGGTTGAAGCATAAATCAGTTCCGCAACATCATTTACTTCCATTATTCGTTTCGGATCAATGTCAGATCCTTCCCAACTTGAAGTCATTGTTGCGCCCGGGCATATCGCCGTTACTTTAATGCCGTTAGGCTTCATTTCTTCCCTTAAATTTTTACTAAAACCAAGCATAGCAAATTTACTGATGCTATATGAACCTCCGTTTGAATAAGCGGTTAAAGATGCGATCGAACAAATATTAAAAATATGTCCCTGCTTTCTTTCCGTCATTGCCGGAAGCAGTGTCCGGGTTAAATGATAAGCACTATAAAGATTAACTTCTATCATTTTCTCTAATGTGCCTTCTTCTTCATTATAAATACTTCCCGGTACAAAGTCGCCTGCATTATTTACCAGTATATCAGGCACAACACCCGTTTCGATAATCCAATTTCCAAATTGCTTTACCTGCTTTACATCACTTAAATCAACTGATCGCACTTTTACTGAACATTCCGGATATTTAGTCACCAGCTCATCCATTGTTTTATATAAATCAATTTCATTTCTTGCACAGCCAATAATAGTATGAGATGCTGCAGCAAACTTTTCAGCTATTGCACGTCCAATTCCTTTTGATACGCCGGTAATAACTACATTCATATTTCCTGATTTTGATAGTAATTTGCAGTGGCAAATCTACAATTAAGAAAAGCACAAGCCTTCGGGATTATATGGTTTATAAACATCTCTTCTTCGACCTTGACCATACGTTATGGGACTTTGAAACCAATTCGAAAGAAACCTTGCAGGAGTTGTTTTTATCGCACCAGCTTAATGAAACAGTTACCACTGATTTTAAGCTTTTCTTCGAAAAATATTCTTATCATAATAAAAAACTTTGGGACAGGTATCATCATGGTTTCATTACGCAGGACGACTTGAAATGGAAAAGAATGTGGCATACACTGCTGGAGTTTAAGCGGGGAGACGAAAAATTATCTAAACAACTAAGTGGAGAATTTCTTGAAATACTTCCTAATAAAAAAAAGTTGTTTCCCTATACAATTGAGATACTTGATTATCTGACTAAAAAGCAATATAAACTGCACCTGATAACTAACGGCTTTGATAATGTGCAATGGCGCAAACTTGACAATTCAAATATTGGCCATTACTTTTCTTCGGTTATAACGTCGCAGCTTGCCTGCTGCCTTAAACCTAATAAAGAGATTTTTGACTTTGCTATAGCAAAAGCAGGTTGTTGTTATAGGGAAAGCATTATGCTTGGCGATAACTTAGATGCAGATATACAAGGCGCGATGAGTGCCGGTATGGATACCGTTTTTGTAAATCACCTTAAAGAGGAAACTGTTCTTAAACCTACCCATGTCATTCATCATCTGAAGGAGTTAGAAGGCATACTGTAGATTAGAAAATTCTACAAAATGATGAAATTGTTTTATTTGAGAAGGGGAATTTTTTTAAAATGTGGCTAAAACAGTTACACCACCTTTAACCACTTCGTTTAGCTGAACATTTATTGTTGTGCCAACAGGCAACAGAACATCTACCCGGCTTCCAAATTTTATAAAACCCATTTCTTTAGCCTGCTCCACTGTTTGTCCTACGTTTAAATAATTCACAATACGTTTGGCTAAAGCGCCTGCAATTTGTTTCACCAGTATTTCACCTTTATCATTTTTCAATACCACGCTATGCCGTTCATTTTCAGTTGAAGATTTAGGATGCCAGGCTACAAGATATTTTCCCTTTTGATATTTGCTGTACAAAACTTCTCCACTTATCGGATTGCGGTTTACATGAACATTAGCAGGGCTCATAAAAATACTTACCTGAACCCTTTTGTCTTTAAAATATTCTTCATCTATAACTTCCTCTATAACCACAACTTTTCCATCGGCGGGGCAAACAATTTGTTTCTCACCTGTAGTATGTACACGGCGGGGAATGCGAAAGAAAGAAACAATAAATAAAAACACAATGACAGACACCCAGAAAAGGATGGAAGCAATGACGGGGTATTTCTCGCTAAGAAATACAAACGAGGCAATGTTGATCAGGCCAAATAGTAGAGCGGCTATTCCAATACTTTTATAGCCTTCTTTGTGAATCGTCATCAAATAAAATTAAGGTGCAAATATAATAACAACCGCAGTTGAAAGATCGGCGAAAGCCGATTGTTAAAGAAGTATGAATTTTATAGGGTTTAATCTAAGTAAAAACGTATCATAAAGAGAAAAACATACAGGCAAACAAAAGGGGTTGCCAAAAGCAGGCTATCGAACCTGTCGAGAAAACCACCGTGCCCCGGCATAAGTTGACCACTGTCTTTTACGTTAGCCATTCTTTTCAATTTGCTTTCTAACAAATCGCCTGCAGTACCAACAACGGCAGCAATAGCTGAGATAAAAATTAATGCTGTAATGTCTCTAAACTTTAAAAGATAATACCCGGCTAATGTTATCGTTACCACACAAAGGATAGCGCCTCCAACTGTTCCTTCCCATGTTTTTTTGGGTGATATTTTTGAAAAAGGAGTTTTGCCTATAAAGGAACCAACTATGTAAGCCATTGTGTCGTTAATCCAAATCGAGGTAATTAAAATGATTGGAATGACGAATGGCATTTCTGCAACTGACGCCGGTTCTTTAAAAACGGCGTTGACGTTTCTTATTGCAATCATACAGGTCCATGGCAGCGAAATGTACAATACCCCTAATAGGGTATATAAAACAGCAGAACCGTTTGTTGAGGTAAAGTTTTTTATGATGTCATATAAGATCGAAGCAAAGCCAATAAGTGAAATAATTACGCCGAAATTATGAACAGCGCTTCCACCGCTTACATTTTCATCCATCATGCTAAGCATTAATCCCCAACCAGCCATCATTACTCCATACCGCTGTAAAGCGCTTATATTCCTGTACTTTATATCAACTAAACTAACCAGCTTTTGATATTCGAACCAACAACCAAAATGAATAACAGAAAAGAGAATTAGGAAAGTCCACTTACTCCAAAGTAATCCAACCAGCATAACGATTACAAAAACAATAGCTGTTAATGCACGTGTTTTAAATGTTTGCAGGTTGAACGCCATTAAATTGCTGGTTAAAATTTCCGAAGGTAATATTTGTTAGATTAATCTTGTGGAAGATATAACTCACTTTCGCTCAATCATCAGTCTTAACAAGACTTCACCTAATGACCAATCATCAATTCATCAGTCCGTGGTCTACTAAATGTTTTGCTATGTCTTTGAGATGCGAAGGAACATACAATTCAATATCACCAAAATTAAGATAGCTGCTGTCTTGTTTATTAACGAGCAAAACAGGTACGCTGTTTTCTTCTAGCATTCCCTTTAAGATGCTTGCCTCAGAAAGATTTTGAGTCGCATGTAGTAAATACCAGTTATTCATCGGGCGAGGTAATCGTTATCTTCATTGGTAACAACTTCAGGAAGAACTTCGTCACTTTTCTTTTTAATAAAATACATGATACTAACTACAGCAAGAAGGCTGACAATAGCGAAGTAAAAAGGAACAATGAAATTGTCGTTCGCGAATTTATTTATAGTTAAGCTGCGGCTCGAAAAGTATACTGCCAACACTGCAAGTGCATTATTTAAAAAGTGAATAGTGATTGTGTACCACAGGTTACGGGTAAAATAATAAACTGTTCCAAGCAAAATTCCTAAGGCAAAAATGGGAATGATTTTAAAAAATGTTCCATGTAATAAAGCAAATATTCCGGAGGAAACCAGGATAGAAAGCCACGGTTTGTTACTAAGCCTTAATAATACTTTTTGCAAAGCGCCTCTAAAAAACAACTCTTCGCCAATAGCCGGCAGCAACGCCATAATAAAAAGGTTAATAAAAAGATCGGACGGCGTTTTCATTTGCAGAAAAACTTCTAAGGCCCGGGTGTAGACCGCTTCAGCATCCTGCAATGTTTTTTGCATAGATCCAAAATTCAACTTCGAATTTAAATTTCCTGTCCAACCCACAAAAGGTTGAATAAATACTAATAATACCACGCTTAACAGTAATAAAATAGCCGAGATTGTTTTTTGTATGCCCACATAAGGCAAAGCTTTAGGCGAAGAAAAGTAACCAAATAGTACTGCAGGAAGAATAAATGAAACCGTAGCTCCAAGGAGCTGAGCCCATTTGAACTGGTTTATCATATAAGAACTTATGGGAGCGTTCCTGTTTATTAAAACAGCCGAAAGGTCAGAAAAAAAATAAGTAGAGATAATGATGTTCAAGATAAAAAATCCGGAGGCAAGGCCTAAAAAAGAAAAAAATTGAATTGCCGGTGATTGATATTTTAAGTAAGTGTTCATAACTGGGAAAAAAATAAGGGTGTAATTTGCATCCTCCCAAATGCTTATGCAAGATACAGGATGGAACTTAAAAGCTATGTTGCATTAAGGAGGCAGCGAATAAAAGAAAGGGGATTAACAATATTATGGTAACGATAGGCAGCATAGAACTTCAGGATTTTCCGTTATTATTAGCGCCAATGGAAGATGTAAGCGATCCGCCTTTTAGAGCCGTGTGTAAAGAAAACGGTGCCGACCTTATGTACACCGAATTTATAAGCAGCGAAGGCTTGATAAGAGATGCGATTAAAAGCCGCAGAAAACTTGACATTTACGATTATGAGAAGCCTATAGGCATACAAATATTTGGTGGCGATGAAGATAGTCTTGCACTTGCCGCTAAAATTGTTGAGGTTACCAACCCCGATCTTTTGGATATAAACTTTGGATGCCCTGTAAAAAAAGTAGCTTGTAAAGGTGCGGGTGCGGGTGTTTTAAAAGATATAGATTTAATGGTTAGGCTTACAGATGCAGTCGTTAAATCCACCCGCCTTCCGGTTACTGTAAAAACGCGTTTAGGCTGGGATGATAGCACAAAGAATATTGAAGAAGTTGCCGAACGGCTACAGGATGTTGGTATAAAAGCACTTGCTATTCATGGTCGTACACGTTGCCAGATGTATAAAGGCGAGGCAGACTGGAGCCTGATCGGCAAGGTTAAAAACAACCCGCGAATAAATATTCCCATATTTGGTAATGGCGATATTGATAGTCCCCACAAAGCGTGGGAGTACAAAAACCGTTATGGTGTAGATGGCGTTATGATTGGCCGGGCAGCTATCGGCTATCCGTGGATATTTCGGGAAATAAAACATTACGTACAAACAGGTGATTTATTACCGCCCCCAACCGTTGAAGAAAGAGTAGCCGTGAGTAAAAATCATTTACGTAAATCAGTTGAATGGAAAGGCTCTATTGTGGGCATAAATGAAATGCGCCGGCATTATTCCAACTATCTTAAAGGACTGCCTGGTATTAAAGAATTCCGAAACCAATTAGTTACCCTAAAAACAATCGATGAAGTGGAAGCTGTATTAGACAAAGTCGAAAAAAATTACCAAGGTTACGAAATTGAACGAAGCGAGATCGTGTTAGAAAACTATCACGAGCACTGTGCCATATGACGAGGATTTAAGGGATAGAAACGAGGACAGCGATTTAAAGGATTATAAGTATGACAGGGATTTGAAAATTTAGCCATAATGTTAATGTTCTTTTACTGCTTTTAAGGCTCCCACGCTTGGAGAGATTTGCAGGACTTACTTTCCAATTCGTTGATCGCCGTTCTTAATCAACTCTGCGGCCTTTTTTACTTTGTCTTTAAAATCTTCGAGGTCTTCGCTTATAAATATCCAGGTATATTCAGCCCCATCAATATCAAAGTCCATATTTGATGAATGGAGTTCATTAGAAAGTTCGTCAAAATATTCGGGTTGAGTAGCAATAAATACGCCATTGAATTCAGGTTGGTTATCTCTCTCCCGCAAAAGCACTACTAATTTTTTATTTACAAACAAGCCATAACAACCCAGCATCTTTTTAATAACCGGCCTTACAGGAAAAAAAAAAGAAAGGATAAAACTATAGGGAACATTATAATTCATACACGTTCTATTATTTACAAAAATCGTCTTTTTAAAGAAATTAATAAGTAAATAACTATTGAGCTCGTGCTTTATAAAATAGATAAATTGCCTGCAGAAACAACAAAGCCATGATTATTTATAATGTTACGATGAAAGTTGATTGGACTATTTCGAAGGAGTGGCTGCGGTGGATGCAGGAGACTTATATTCCTGAAATTATAAGTACAGGGTGTTTTGAAAAACATTTGTTTGTACAATTGCTGCAGGTAGATGATACAGAAGGCCCAACCTTTGCCGCTCAATATTATGCAAAAACAATTAGTAATTATAATCGCTACCTTCAAAATCATGCATTTGCTTTCAATGATGTTATCAGCAAAAAATGGGGCGATAAATGTCTCTCCTTTGGTACTTTAATGAAGGTAATGTAGCTATAAAATTTGCAGCATTATTTATAAAAAATATAATGTTTAAAGTAACTGCACTAATATAAGTATCTGTTCTATGCCTCTTTTATTTGCTGTGAAGAGCATCATTAAATTTAAATCAAATAAATTATGAAAAGTACTCTCATTCTGAATCAATGCCTGTCTTAGCTTTTATTAAATTAGTACAATCTAAATTTTTAGAAAGTATTCTGTTGATAAGTAAAAGCGAATAAATTTGTTTCAATTAGTAACTAAACAAATCCAATCATGAACAAAGCTGAATTGATCTCAAGAATTTCAGATGATGTTAATATAACTAGAGGCCAGGCCAATGCTGCTTTGGACTCTTTTGTTAACGCCGTCATGGAGTCTTTAAAAGGAGGTGATAAAGTAACCTTAGTTGGTTTCGGCACCTTCTCAGTATCTAAACGACAAGCCCGAAATGGGCGCAATCCCCAAACCGGTCAGACAATTAAAATTAAAGCCAAAAAAGTAGCGAAGTTTAAAGCAGGTAAAGAACTTTCAGCAAGGATTTAACCAACCCCAAACATTTTTAAGAAGCAGGACACTTGTTCTGCTTTTTTGTTGTCAAAATTTATTTCACTTACTATAAAGTATTAATGATCTAATATGACTACATAATAAAGAAGGAGAGTTCTAATAATTTTTACTCACTTTTTTTATCACCCTTTCTAAACTTTTTAAACATGTCATACTTAAACTTAATGTTACCATCTTCTCCGGGCTGGCCTCTTACAAACACACTTGTTCCGCCTTTGACATCCGCTCCGATATTTTCGGGCTTGTAGTCTTCGCCCCGTTTCTTTAAATTGCTTAAGGGCACTTGTATACTTATATCTGTATTGCCTTTTAAGCTGTAAATTCCTTCAACATACATAGAAAGAGCAGTAGACTGTATCTCCATCCGGTTGATCTTTATATCCCCGTCCTTCAACTCGAGCCGGTCTTTTAATTCAGCAAAACGTATGTCTTTAAAATTGCGGTTTTTAAAAAGGAAATTTTGAAGTTTTTGAATTGGTTCAAAATTTATCAGTGCCCCGTTTTTAAGGGAAAAATCAAGAATGCCTTCTATGTTAGTGGGTGTTTTTTTTAGTTGCCTGTCTATATCCATTCTTACATCAA
>MWYU01000507.1 GCA_002050375.1 Chitinophagales bacterium 62-2 | reverse complement strand
ACCGTTTACTTGAACCCGTTTTTAGCAGGGAAGAAGATGAGATGCTGGATGATTTGTTGATGGATGAAAAATGTGGCATCTACGACGGCGGAGCAGCAATGGCTGCTTATGGCAAAATGCAATTCACACGAATGACCAGTTCCGAAAGAGAAAAAATAAGCGAAGCATTACTACGGTACTGTGAATTAGACACACTGGCAATGGTAATGATACTTGAAGAGTTTAGGGAACTGGCAAGACAGCAAGTATGAAAACATTAAAATTTGGTAACTACTCAGGTTCTATTAAGTTATCAGTTTTCCACATGATGTTTATAAAAACAGTGTCGTTATATTGAATTTAAAGATTCTTTTTAAGAATCGAAGCAGCTATTACCATACCGCTTGCTGAATACAATGAGCTTAAGGCGCAGGTGGCCGAACTAATGAAAATAGTAGAAGTTTTGCAGGAAGAGATACACTTATTGCGCAATGGTAAAAACAGTGGAACCAGCCATACTCCTCCTTCACATCAAATAGGTCGGGCTAATGCAAAAAGCCTTCGTATTAAAACAGGCCGTAAACCTGGCGGGCAGCATGGCCATGAAGGTTCAACACTACAGATAAAAGAAGTACCGGACCAAACGATTAATTACATTCCTCAATATTGCAATGGCTGCGGAGAAGATCTGCAGCATATAGTGTCTATCCTTAAAGAAAGCAGGCAGGAAGTAGTAATTCCACCCATACAAGCCTGTTATATAGAACATCGTTCGCATAGTAAAGTATGTGCCCAATGTGGCAAAGTTTGTACTGCTGCATTGCCAGGTCATCTTACTGCCCCTATACAATATGGTGGCAGTGTTGGCGCACTGGTAAGTTACCTGTCGGTTTACCAGTATATTCCTTATTACCGTATGAGCGTTCTGTTAAAGGATTTATTTGGTCTGCCTATTAGCCAGGGAAGTATTGATAACCTGCTGGAGCGTGCCACTCAAAAGGCACTACCCATGTACAATACCATTCAGCAGAAAATACAGCAAAGCCAGGTGGTAGGCAGTGATGAAACAGGTGCATCTTTTGGAGGAAAAAAAGGATGGTTCCATACCTGGCAAACAACAGCTCTAACCTTTATTGCAGCATCATTAAACAGAGGATACAAAACCATTGAACAATATTTTGCTGATGGCTTTCCTTTAGCTGTTTATGTTAGTGATTGCTGGGCTGCACAATTAAAAGTTGTAGCCTTTCTGCATCAATTATGCATTGCCCATTTGCTGCGTGAGCTGCGCAATTTTGAGGATGCGCTGGGTTGTAAATGGAGTATAGCAATGAAACACCTTTTGCAGGATGCCATTGCATTAAAAAAACAACTTACACCCCAGGATTATTTACAATCCTGCACCGCTGTAAATCAAATAGAGGAAAGGCTAACCCAATTGCTACAGGCTGATCATTGTACTTCACATAAAAAAGTGCAGGCATTCAACAAACGGCTGACAAAAAATAAAAACAGTATTCTCACCTTTCTATACCACCCAAAGGTTCCGCCGGATAATAATGGCTCCGAACAGGCTATAAGAAACGTAAAGGTAAAAGCAAAAATATCCGGCCAGTTCAGAAGCGAACGAGGAGCAACACGCTTTGCCATCCTGCGTTCGGTAATCGATACCACAATCAAAAACACTCGAAATGTTTTTGAAGCTCTCACCCTTTTGATTAATTTGGAACCTGAGTAGTTACAATTATTTTAAGGTAAATTCATATTATATAAGTTTGCATTTGCAAAAACTTATTCCGTTGAAATAACATACCCAAAATATAACAATGAGACTAAAACAACTGCTGATCGTTGTAATGATTTTATTGAGTATAACTCATTCTCTACAAGGACAGCCAACGCAAATTTCAGGAACTATAAGTGCCGAAGATGGAACATCGCTTTCCGGTGCAAGTGTTACGGCTAAAGGATCAAAGAACGTCGCTATTACTGATGCCAATGGTCAATTCAGGTTATTGGTTCCTGCCGGAGTAACAACATTAGTTATAACTTATGTTGGTCACGAATTATTAGAAGTGCCCATCAGAGGCAAATCGGTGATAGATGCAACTTTAAAAAGCACCTCCGAAAATCTCGAAAATGTAGTTGTTAGCGTACTGGGTTTTAGGGAGAGAGGCGATAAACTTGGGTCTTCTGTATCACGGATCGCGACAAGAGAAGTTATAAATTCAGGTGAAACCGGTTTGCTGCAAGGAATGGCAGGTAAAGCTTCCGGTGTTACCATTACCCGCGCAACCGGCGACCCTGGTGCCGGGTCAAACATAAAAATACGTGGTGCAAATACAATTACAGGAGCAGCAGGTCCACTTATTATTGTAGATGGTATACCTATCAGCAACTCATCCTTGCAAGGTTTTGGATCCGATGCTGCAGGCACAGGTGTTGTGCAGCAATCGAGATTAAATGATATCAATCCGAACGATATAGAATCGTTACAAATATTAAAAGGAGCGGCTGCTGCATCGTTGTGGGGATCGAGAGCTGCTAATGGCGTAATTGTTATTACGACTAAAAAGGGCAGAGCCGGAGCACTGAAAATATCCTATTCATCTACCTATTCGGTAGACGAAATAAATAGTAAGCATCCTATGCAGACTGCGTATGGACAAGGATCAAATGGAGTATTTAGCCCAACGAATTCATTCTCCTGGGGCGATAAAATAGCCGACAGATCGGGTGCGCCTGATTCAGTTGCCGGTGCTGCATATTTCCTTGGCCGGGTTACAGGAAAAAAATATTATAGTATTACAAAAAAGAATGAGAAAGATATATATACAGATAGAAATTTTGAAGGGGTTTTTGGAAAAGGTCAATACTGGCAAAACGCACTATCGTTAAGCGGTGGTAATGATAAGTCGCGGTTCTTTTTCTCTCTTGAAAATCTTACGCAGAAAGGTATAATAAGAGAAAATAGTGATTACATCCGTAACTCGATACGTTTAAATTCTGATCATAACCTTGGTAAATATTTAAAGTTTAGTAATAAGGCAGCTTATATTAATGTGAAGTCTAATCGCATCCAAAACAACTCAAACACTGCGGGGCTTTACCTTGGTTTACTTAGAACCCCACCAGACTTTGACAATACCGATTATATAGGCACTTATATAGATGCCAATGGTGTTGAAACCCGTGATCGCCATCGAAGCTATCGCCGCTATTTAGGCGACAATGTACAGCCATCTTTTAATAATCCTTACTGGACAATTTTCAAACAGGAAAGCCCATCGAAGGTTGACCGTTTTTTAATGTCGTCAGAATTATCATCTAATCCGTTCACCTGGCTGGAGTTAATTTTAAGAGGCGGCATTGATGCTAATTACGACAACCGTAAATACTTTTTTCCTGTTGGTTCCGCTGGTGAAAGAGCACCAGGTAGTTATAGGGAAGAAAAGATTTCAGAGGTAGAAAAAAATGTTGACCTTATTGCTAAAGCAACCAGGAAACTTACGTCTGATCTTAATGGAACGCTTATAGTCGGGGGCAATATAAATGACCGGCAACGCACCCAACTGTATGGCGAATCATTGGGCTTTCTTGATAATATAGCGCTTCAAAACTTTATCCTTACTCCCGATGCCGGTACGCATATAATTAACTACAACCTTCAAAGGGGTTCTAACAGGGGCTATTCAACCGCAAGCCTCGATTATAAAGACCAGCTTTTTGTAAATGTTGGTGGCGCACTCGAAGCATCTTCAACTATTACCAAAAGTTTTTTTTATCCGTCTGCCGATGTTGCCTGGCAATTTAATAAAGTACCGCAACTTGCGAATTCTAAATTTCTAAGCTTTGGTAAGGTTCGTGCTGCATGGGGCAAAGTGGGAGTACAGCCTACAGCTTACAATTTTGTTACTACTTACGAAACCGCCCGGTACGATGCGTATGATGATGGTCTTGCCGTTACCAACTTTGGTGGAGGGTTTCGACTAAATAGAAGGAAGGGAAATGAAAATCTTAAACCTGAAATAAAAACAGAATGGGAAATAGGAACAGATCTGCGTTTTATACAGGATAGATTTACATTGTCAATGTCTTATTATCAAAATAAGATAGAGGATATTTTATTGAATGTCGGTCTGCCTCCTTCAAGTGGATTTACAAGTCAGTATGCCAATGCTGCTTCTATGGAGAATAAAGGTTTTGAAACCGACTTTAGGTTAGGTGTTGTAAAATCAAGAGGGTTTGATTTTCAGCTTTATGGTAATTATAATCAAAACCGTAATAAAGTACTGAGCTTAAGCGGTACCAGCTCAGTTGATCTTTCAACGCAATCTGTAAGTTCAAGAGCTGTAGCGGGCTACCCGCTCGGTGTATTATGGGGTCCCCGGGCATTACGCGATCCTAAGGGAGGATATGCATTAGACGCCATTGGCTTTCCATTGGTGGACTTGAGGCAAGGAGTTATCGGTGATCCAAATCCAGATTGGCGTGGTGCTGCAGGTTTAAATGCAAACTTGAAAGGATTTGATATGAATGTATTATTTGAAACTTTCCAGGGTGGCGATATTAGCCAGGGCACTAAATCGGTGTTGTATAATTATGGTACACATGCAGACGTTGGTCACGAAATCACCTTAACAAAAGACCTGAAAAATGTAAATGGTCAAACCTTTACTGCCGGCACAAAAGTAAGGGGTAACATAGGTGATTATGGTGGGGGCGAAGTGTTGCTGGATCAGGCTTGGTACACCTCGCGTGGAGCAGGTTTGGGCGCATCAGCCATCAGGGAATTTTTTGTTGGAGATGCAAGCTGGACAAGGTTACGTGAAGTTTCGTTAGGCTACACATTAAAATCAGCACGTTTTACCAAAGCAACAAAGTTTAATTCTATACGATTTTCTATTACGGGGAGAAACCTTGTATTGTGGACGGACATAGTTGGATTTGATCCCGAAGTAAACCAGACAGGAGTAAATAATGGTTTTGGTACCGAGTACTTTACGAATCCAAGCACGCGGTCTTATTTATTTACAATCACACTTAATTAATAGTGTTTAAAATAAGTCTAATGAAAAAGATATTAATAATAGCAGCAGTAGTAATGTCTGGCATTTCCTGCACAAAAGTTTACGAGGGTATGAACATAGACCCAAACAATCCGGTTGATGTAAATGCGGAGACTTTATTAAAAGGAATGGAAATAGCTAACATTACTGTACAGGTGAGTCATATACAGCGGATAACCGGCATGTGGATGAATCAGTACAAAGGAGCGCAGTTGCTGTATAAAAGTTTGGGTGAGTACAACTTGTCAGCGGAAGAAAGTAACGATACCTGGAACTTTGTTTACCAGAGTATTGCTAAGCAGGGAAGTATTATTCGCGAAAAGCTTCCCAACAACAAATCATATTCCGGTATCTCTAAAATAATTGAAGCAAATGCACTCGGAACTGCCACAGCACTGTACGGTGATATTCCTTTTTCAGAGAGGGCGAATGATAAGTTTCCCGTACCAAAGTTTGACAAGCAGACAGATGTATATGCCGGAATACAAACATTATTGGATGAAGCTATCGCAGAGTTAAAAGTTGTTCCTGCCACTGTAGTATTGGCAAATGATATATTCTACCAGGGAAAAAGCACATCTTGGATTATGGTTGCATATTCTTTAAAGGCGAGGTATTATTTAGAAACCAGGGATTACGCCAAAGCTTATGCCGCAGCTTTATTGGGAATTAACTCAACAGCTACTTCATGGAAGTTCTATCCACCCGGATTGGTATCTAATGGTGATTATAATTTGCTCAACTCCCTCATAGAACAACGTGGCGGGTTCTTAACTACAACCGGCACTTATCTAAATGATGTATTACTAAAAGCCGGGGTTACGGGCACGAGGAATAATGCAAAAACAAATGAAGATGCAAGAGCAAGGTATTATAGAATTGCCGGCTCCTCTTCCAATACAGAATTAGGTGTAGCAGCTAAAAATGCTCCTATGCCCTTAGTTACTTACGAGGAAACATTGCTTATCCTGGCTGAAGCAGGTTATAGACTTAACGGTTTTACCGAAGGATTGGCACAACTGAATAAAGTGCGTGCTGTTTTAAGAACAAACCTTGGTTTGCTAATTGCTCCACCCACCGGCGGAACGATAAAGTATGATGATTATGTTGCAGCAGATTTTAACCCCGGGGGAATAGAGAATATGGGAAATCTAACTGCTGATCGTTCGCTGTTAAGAGAGATCATTGAAGAAAGATATGTCAGCCTATACGGAACAATTTTACCCTTCAACGATGCACGAAGGTTACGGAAGAGCGATAATGATGTGAATGTTCCGATACCTTTTACAACTTCAACCGCTACAAAACATCCTGAAAGAATTATTTACTCACAAAACGAGATCAATTCAAATCCGAATCTGCCAAAGCCTATCCCTGACATTTATGTAAAGACGCAGGTTAATGAGTAAATAATAATATAAAGCTTCTCTCATCCGGGAAGCTTTTTTTAAAGTATTCTTTCAATCTTTAATACCCATATGCCATGAAGAAATTCGTCTTTTCACTATCTCTATTCATTTATATTTCATTATCTCTAACAGCATACTCTCAAAAAAATACGAAACCTGTAGCCAATGATACAAAGCAAAAAGAAGCTGCAATAAAAGATATAGACAGTAAATATGATTTCTATAAAGAACGGGCATTGCAGATATGGAATTTCGCCGAAGTAGGATATAAAGAAGTAAAGAGTTCAGCACTACTTCAACAAACGTTGAAAGATGCCGGTTTTACAATAGAAGCAGGTGTAGCCGGAATGCCCACAGCATTTATAGGTACTTATGGTGAAGGGAAACCGGTTGTAGGCATACTGGCAGAATTTGATGCATTACCAGGTTTATCGCAAACTGCGAAGCCTGAAAAAGAACCCGCAGGTAACAGTGCCGGTCATGGTTGCGGACATCATCTTTTTGGTACGGCATCAGTAGCAGCGGGTATTGAATTGAAAAAGTATTTGCAAGACAACAAGTTAAAAGGAACAATAAAAGTATATGGAACACCTGCCGAAGAAGGAGGTTCAGGTAAAGTGTATATGGCGCGGGAAGGTTTGTTTGAAGGAACAGATGTGGTAATTCATTGGCACCCCGATAGCAAAAATGCTGCTAACCCTTATTCCTCACTGGCTAATATAACAGCGAAGTTCCGTTTCAGAGGCATTTCAGCACATGCTTCTACCTCGCCTGAAAAAGGTCGTTCTGCACTTGATGCTGTGGAAGCAATGGATTTTATGGCAAATATGATGCGCGAGCACATACCTTCTGACACACGAATTCATTATGTAATAACCGACGGAGGAAAAGCGCCTAACGTGGTTCCTGATTTTGCCGAAGTGTATTATTATGTACGGCATCCCCGTCGTGATATTTTAAAGAACCTTTTTGCGAGGTTAGTGAAAACAGCAGAAGCCGGTGCTTTGGGTACAGGTACAAAAATGGAATATGAAATAACCAGCGGTGTATATGAATTATTACCAATAGATGTGTTAGCCAAAGCAATGCATGAGAACCTTGAAAAAGTTGGTGGTGTAAAGTACACACCTGAAGAAATCACTTTCGGAAAAAAATTGCAAGAGTCTTTTGTCGATGTTGATAAGCCTGCTTTAACAGAGGCTGCAACTATTCAACCCTATAAAATGATAAGCAGCGACAACTTATCAGGAGGTTCTACAGATGTAGCAGATGTGAGTTGGGTTGTACCCACAGTTGGTTTACGTGCTGCAACATGGATACCCGGTACATCACCCCACAGCTGGCAGGCAGTAGCTTGTGGCGGAACTGATATAGGTATAAAAGGAATGATAGTAGCAGCTAAAACGTTATCTCTGATGGGCATTGACCTCTTTACAAATCAAAACCTGATTGATGAAGCCAAAGAAGAATGGAAAAAGAAGAGAGGAGAAAATTTTAAATACATACCCTTGCTTGGTAACCGTAAACCTGCGTTGGACTACCGGGATAAAACGCAGCTATAATATTCTTTTTTCAGGCAAACTATTTATCTAAAGGTGTAGGGTAAGTAGAACAACAATTATCTGTTAATAAGGCTTCGACAAGTTCAGCTTTTAGAAGTAGGATAGTAGAACTTATCTTTTTTATAGCCGCTATTGATGTTCTTCACCAACAGATCCTTATTCATCTATTTTTCAAAATAAGAATAGCTGCAAAAGACAAAAACAAAGCACGTAATAATACAGCATGCCTACTGATGTCACTTGCACTATAGATGAACGTAATGCGTGGTAAGGATGATGCTATAAAATACAAGTGCCTGTAATATAAGTTGCCGGCGGTGCCTTTATAAATAAGGTTACCTGATGTATCACCTTTCCAGGCTTTCTTCGAGTGAAACTTTCAAAGTAAAGTAAACGACATTGATTGACAATTCATACTTATCATTAACCCTACTGCGCGGACCAACCACCATCAACCGGCATTGCTGTACCCGTAATAGTAGCAGCTATATCAGAAGCAAGAAATAAAGCTAGCTCTGCAATCGTTTCAACAGGTACAAATTCTTTTATTGCCTGCTTGGCAAGAATAACCTTTTTTATCACTTCATCTTCAGGAAGATTATGCACTCTTGCCTGGTCGCCAATCTGCTTTTCAACTAAAGGAGTTTTTACGTAGCCGGGGCATATTGCATTACAGGTTATACCAAACGGAGCCCCCTCAAGAGCGGCAGTTTTTGTAAAGCCAACAACACCATGCTTTGCTGCTACATAAGCACTTTTAAATTCTGATGCAAATAGGCCATGAGCAGATGCGATGTTTATAATTCTTCCAAAATTCTGAGCTTTCATTTCGGGCCATACTGCCTTGGTAAGGTGAAAAGCTGATGTAAGATTGATAGCTATAATGTCATTCCATTTGTCTTCGGGGAAGTCTTCAATAGGTGATACATGTTGAATGCCTGCATTATTTACCAGCACATCAATGACGCCGAATTTTGACATTGCTGTTTCCACCATTTCCCTGAGTGCTGCAGGTTGCAGCATGTTTGCAGGGAAGAACATATATTCAATAGCGTAGTATGCTGCTACTTCTTGAGCTATGTCAACACCATTGGCTTCAAGTCCATTGAAGATAATGTTACACCCCTGCTTTGCAAATGCTTTTGCAATAACCAAACCGATGCCGCTTGTGCTGCCTGTTATCAATACTGTGCGCCTTTGCATTATTTACAATTTAATTATTATTGTCCGTTAAAGAAGTTAAGGGCTAAAGCCCTTTGCGCACCACGGTTTTCATTACCCCGCCCTAAAGGACGGGGTTATTAAGAAAGCCTATATTAATCGGTTTTCAACTACTCACATGACACATAAGAACATGATAATTTTTAAGTGATGATTAGATGTATTCTATTGTGCCTATGGTGTCTATTTGATTTCAAAGAATCAAACCGGTTTTAAAAATTCTTTGATAGCCTTTACTATTGCTTTAGCGCCATCCCCATAAAGCATAGTCTGATGATTGCCGGGTACCTTTACATACTTACAATTTTTCATCATGTTAGCTGTTTCAAATGCATTTTCTTTTGGCAATAATGCAGCACCCATTGTATAAAAACCCGGCCCGTTAATAAGTATTGCAGGTTGTTCAACTGTTTGTATGTATTCAATAATCGGTTCGGCAAGTACGCCGTTTACTGCCATTGCCATGTGCATCGGTTGCGGAATACAGGTTACCGTTCCATCCTCATTTACTTTCACATCTGCTTTGTAATAACTCAGCATTTCATCTACCCAAAAATCAAGGTAAGGGGCAGATTTTACTTTATTAATATAATAATCGAACGAAGGAAAGGTTTGTCCTAACCGGCTTAATGCAGGACCTAACATTTCTTTTGTGTTTTCGTGCATACGTGCTGCTGCATCCATTAACAGCATCTTTTCTATTCGCTCCGGAAAATGTTTTGCTAAATAAAAAGTGAGCAGTCCTCCAAAAGAATGCCCGCCAATAATTGCCTTTTGTATCTGCAGTTTATCCAGTATCCCTATTATATCAGCAGCATGATCGGCAAGTGTATAGGTTTGCGGCTGATCGCTTTCTCCCCTGCCCCTAAGATCAATTGAAATAACATTAAATGCGGGGCTTAACCCTTCTGCTATCAATCCATCAAAAGCATGTGCATTTGCAGTTAAGCCA
>MWYU01000666.1 GCA_002050375.1 Chitinophagales bacterium 62-2 | reverse complement strand
GTGCGTACGAACAAAACAGTTTAAGTACATTAAGAATTATATGCCGGAGCGTCCTTACATGCAGCCCAATAAATATAAAGAAACCGAATACCCGGTATGGAATTTAATGAAAGAGTTAAATGCCCAAGGTAAACTAACGCCGGCACAGGCACTATTCTGCGCTCCTGTTAAACCTGCTGAAGAGTTGTACGACATCACTGCCGATCCCGAAGAGGTTAATAATCTTGCAAAGTTGCCAAAGTATAAAAATCAGTTAGCTTCTATGCGCTCTCTCCTTGAAAAATGGATTGTACAAACGGGTGACAAGGGACAGTTTCCTGAGAAAAAGATCTGGCTTCCTAAGAAAGCAACGGAATAGAAATTACATTCTCCCATTAATTTAGACAGTTCTGATATTGAATTAGTCTTTTGCTATAACTTGTGATAAAATCAGCTTGTTGCTATATAAATACAACACGTTACACGCTTATTCTAAAAGGTCAATTTATTTCAAAATTTCATTAGACAAGTTATTAGTATTTGAAATTTAAGTTACTTATTTACATTATAAAAGCATTACAAAATGAACAGAAGAGAAGCATTGAGAAATGTTGCCGTTTTAATGGGAGGCGCGCTTTCAGCAACCACCTTAAGCGTTATTAGTGAAGGCTGTAAAACTTCTGATAAAAAAGGAGAACTGTTTACAGCAGAGCAGCAAAGTACCATAACAGAACTTGCTGATACCATCATCCCAACCACAGGTACGCCAGGTGCAAAGGCAGCGGGAGTGGGATCTTTTATTGCCATGATGATAAAGGAATGTTACCCTGAGAATGTTCAGAAAATATTTACCGACGGACTGGATGATCTCGACCAAAGATCGAAATCGAAATTCTCTAATTCGTTTGTTGCCATAGATCCTAAACAACGTGCAGTTGTGCTGCAGGAAGTAGTTGATAAAGTAAGGAACGACAAAGAAAAAGACGAAAAAGAAAAGCGCAGCGGCAGATATGGGACGGCAACAAACAACGAAGGCGGCAGAACAAGCACTGCACCTTCCGCGAAAAAAGACCCCAACTTTTTTCAACTCGCCAAAGAGTTAACCATGCTTGGATATTTTACTTCAGAAATAGGTTGTAAACAAGCACTGGTATATACACCTGTACCGGGTAAATGGGAAGCCTGTACTGATATGAAACCAGGCCAAAAAGCATCGGCACTTTAAACCATAAAAAACACAACGATGAATACATACGATGCCATAGTAATAGGTTCGGGAATTAGCGGCGGTTGGGCTGCAAAAGAACTTACCGAAAAAGGCTTAAAAGTTATAATGCTCGAAAGAGGAAGAGACATAAAGCACGTGGAAGGTTATGAAACCGCTACTAAAGACCCCTGGGAATTTAAGCACCGCGGAAGATTGACGCAGGAGCAGGTTAAAAGCCACCCAGTACAGGTACGCGATTATCCCTATACTGAATTCAATGAAAAACTATGGGTGAATGATCTTGATAGCCCTTATACCGAAGTAAAAAGATTTGACTGGTACAGGGGATACCATGTTGGAGGAAAGTCCTTGATGTGGGGACGCCAAAGCTACCGCATCGGCGATTTCAACTTCGAAGAAAATGCCAAACAAGGCATTGGTTTAGATTGGCCGATCAGGTATAAAGACATATCTCCGTGGTATGACTATGTTGAACGTTTTGCAGGCATCAGCGGATCAAATGAAGGTCTCCCGCAACTACCCGACGGGAAATTTCTTCCCGTTATGGAAATGAACTGCGTTGAAAAAGATGTGAAAAAAAGGATAGAAGCGCATTATAATAATACACGTAAAATGATCATGGGAAGGGTAGCGAATTTAACCCAACCCCACAATGGGCGTGGAAGCTGCCAGTACAGAAATTTGTGTAACAGGGGTTGTCCGTTCGGCGCTTATTTTAGTACACAGTCAAGTACACTTCCGGCTGCTATGGCTACGGGAAATCTCACACTTCGCCCTTTCTCAATTGTAAATTCCATTATTTACGACCGCCAAAAAAATAAAGCTACAGGTGTGCGGGTAATAGATGCCGAAACCAACCAAACAATGGAATTTTTTGCGCGGATTATTTTTGTAAACGGTTCAACGCTCGGGTCAACGTTTGTATTGCTTAATTCAACTTCCGATACTTTCCCCGATGGGCTTGGCAACAGCAGCGGTCAATTAGGGCATAGCTTAATGGATCATCATTTTAAATGCGGAGCCCAGGGCACTGCGGTCGGATATGAGGATAAATATTTCTATGGGAGAAGAGCCAATGGCATTTATGTTCCCCGGTTTAGAAACATTGGAAAAGACAAACGTGATTATGTAAGAGGCTTTGGATACCAGGGCGGTGCAAGCCGAACTGGATGGCAGCGCGATGTAGCAGAATTGGCCTTTGGCGCAGACTTTAAAGAAAAGGCAACACTACCGGGTCCATGGAAAATGGGACTTGGAGGTTTTGCGGAAACCTTGCCTTACTTTGAAAATAAAGTAACGCTCGACAAAACCAAAAAAGATAAATGGGGACAGTCTGTATTATCAATAGACTGCGAATTTAAAGACAATGAGAAAAAGATGCGGATAGACATGATGAACGATGCAGCCGAAATGCTTGAAGCTGCAGGAATGAAAGATGTTGCCACTTACGACAACGGTTCGTTCCCTGGTATGGCTATTCACGAAATGGGCACAGCACGTATGGGTAACGATCCTAAAACCTCGGTATTGAACAGATGGAACCAAATGCACGATGTAAAGAATGTATTTGTTACCGATGGTTCTTGTATGAATTCAGCCGCTTGTCAAAACCCTTCGCTTACTTATATGGCATTAACCGCAAGAGCAGCAGATTATGCTGTAAGTGAAATGAAGAAAAATAATTTGTAGCACACAAGTAAACGATTAAAAGAGAAGTTAACGATGATAAAGCAAGCGGAAATGTGCTTTATCAGTATACTTTAACCAGTAAAAAAGGTTAGGTTGAGCATCCTTAAAATAAAAACATAATTGATGAAGAAAGCATTGGTAGTTATCAGTTCTATAGTAATTATAGTTGCTTGCAATAACGGCAGCTCAACTAAAGATAAACAGGACACAACACCGCCATTAAGCCAAACTAATAACAGTGTTGATATATTAGTTGATACGTTAGGTTTTCATACTGATTCTGCTTCTGCCAAGTATGAAAAAGGCAGCGAGTTGATGGCTAAATCAGATTGTTTAGCATGTCATAAAGTAAAAGAAAAACTCGTTGGTCCTGCTTATACCGCAGTTGCAGAAAAGTACCCCGCCACTGAGGAAAATATTAATTACTTATCAGACAAAATAATTAAAGGTGGAAAGGGTGTGTGGGGTGAAATACCGATGACTCCGCATCCTGCCATTAGTAAAGCTGATGCTGCCGCAATGGCCCGATACGTTTTGTCGTTAAAAGGGGTTAAATAAGTTAAGCTATATCATCTTTTCTTATTTGGAACAGGAGTATTTAAATAACAATTAGGGAAGCCATTTTTTCCCTTGCGGTTTTCAGCAGGTTAATATTAGTTTTTTTAAAAAATACGGAGAGGGTACAGTAACCATTCTTAAAAAATCAGCATCGGGTGCGTTGGTTTAAATTATACTTTGGAGCATTTGCTATTTTTTAATTCGCACCGTTCTTAATTCTTCCATGCAAAGTAATATCAACGCCTCATTTATTATTTCCTGTTGCTTCAAAAAATCGTAAGTGCGCATTTACTGTATTTGGGTTTACTTCTAATTGCATGGCCAGTTTCCCTTACACTTGGCACTTTGTCTTCCGTCTTCCATTCCTTAGTAATACCTTCTCACATATATGGTCTGCGATCTGCAGATATATTGCTCTAATATTATGAATTGCATAATTGCTGTTTGTAATTGAATAATCGGTTACGATTAATAATCTCTTCTTATATCTCTTTCTCCTTCAGCCTAAACCAGCCTACAATCCAAAACAAAGGAGCCCACACCAATTGTAACGTGTATCTTAAAAAGACTGTAGTTGCCTGTTTATTAAATCAATAGTCTGATCAAATAAAATCTGCCCCTCATCAATAATAGTTATACGATCAATAAGGCTTTCAAGGTCGTTAACCTGGTGAGTACTTATAACAATACATTTCTAATTGTTGTATGCTTTAAATAGAGAATAAGATGAAAAGGTAGAAGACCGAACGCAGGAATTTACTGAGCTGGAGGTATTTTTAATTACTGTACTGAAATCTAATAATCAGGATGGATGAACAACAGGAAAACGGAGGCACTAAATCTACCATCCAAAAAAAAGTGTTCTTATAACAATTTGATAAGATAATTCGAGCCAACCTTTAAAACATTTCTTCGTCTTAGTTAGTATATAATGGCAAGGAATTATTTTTTAAAACACTCAAACTACTAAAATGAACGATGAAGAATTACTATCAACAGTAAGGATAGGTGTATGGATGTCTTAGTTCTGTTTGCTTATGCATATCGAAATTAAGAACGGATAGTTCGTGGAGTGAAAGCTTTAGAACTTAAGACCTCCCTTTCCATTAAAGGAACCGGGGCTAATTAAAATAGTGCGGAACAAACCGCGATGTATTATTGGTTATAAGCTTCGAACCTTCCCGAATACCCATCCCGGCAGGAATACCGCCAATGAGCCAACTTCCAATAATTGGAATATTACCAGAAAAGTTTGGCAGCTCAGTATACTGCTGGTAAATGAAACCTTCTTCGCCATATTCTCCTCCGGTTTCATCCGCGACTACCCCACTCTTTACAATGGTCACATTTGCACCTTCACGTGAAAAGACGGGTTTGCGCACGTAGCTTCCTGTGGGCTGCTGCTTAAAACGTGCCGGCAATATATATGGAGAATCCGGGAAAAGTTCATGAAGGATGACCAATAGCATTTTGTTTGAAAGGATTGCTTTCCAGGCCGGTTCCACCCAATTTATTTCAACATTATTGCTTATTGGCAGGTATTGGCTAAATTCTTCATTAAAAAGCCATTCCCATGGATACAATTTAAAAATGCTGTCAATAGGCCTGCCCTGCAGATTACAGAAACGATTAGCCGCATCTAAACTTATTTCGTCTACGTACAAGAAATCGGTATTTACCCCGGCCTGCACTGCGCAGTCTTCCAAATATTTTACAGTCATGTAATCCTCTGTATGGTTTCTAACAGCAGTAAAATGTAACAGGTTGTTTGGGAAATAGCTTTTGCAAACACCAATATGCGAGACAAGCTTTTCATGAATTGAATTGAACTGGTCGAAGCTTTTATTATACTCCTGCAGCCAGTGCCATTGAATAACAGAAGCCTCAAGCAGACCGGTTGGCGTGTCGGCATTAAATTCTACTAACTTTATGTTTCCGTTATTATAAGCGAGGTCTAAACGGCCGTAAAAGGAACAGGCATCTTCCTTCCAGCTTTTTTCAATGAACTCTGCAAAATAAGGCTTGATAAACATACGCGACCACAGCTTATTTTTTATGACGTAAGCCACCGCTTCCATACACATTTCATGTATTTGTGCCGTCGCCTTCTCTATAGCATTAATTTCAGCAGTCGAGAATTCATAAGCTGCAGTTTCATTGTAATAATTATCCAAATCGTAAAAAAGAAAGCCTTGGGATTCTATTTTTTGAATCCAGTCTTTGCGCGGTTGAATCGCAATTCGTTTCATATTTTAGCCGTTTACCGAACGTGAGGAAGAACCAAATCCACCAGAACGCACTGCACGGGATGGCGTATAAGACGGGTGGCTGATTTGGGTGGCAGAAGCACCATTGTAAGTGTTTGGTGAAATACGTCCGGCAATTATCGGAAACCACAAAACACCATAGCGGCGATAGGGCCTGTTGTTGACCGTCGTGTCGCGCGTTTTGCCATTTTCATCACCATAAATCCACTCGTCTTTTTGCTGCTCGCGGCAGGATATGATGGCAGAAAGCAAGACTGTAGTTAAAATTACGTTTGCAGATTTTTTCATCCTTGAAATTATAATTTTTATCATCTATCATTATGCCTTCAATGGAAATATTAGTACTATTAACATCAACAACATATGTTAAACGTATCCGGAAAGAATTACACTAACTTTAAAAAAAGGTTATTAACTGAAGTGTATTTTTTTTGAACCGGTCTTTGCACTACTACAAAATATAGGTGAAGAACAAAAGCCTTTAATCTTTTAAGATTTCCTGTACCCGCCCAATTTGGCCATCTTCCAAACGTACTTTTATTCCCCGGTGATGTTTGGCTGCACTCGTAAGTATATCCTTTACAACCCCTTCGGTGAGCACACCGCTACGCTGGTCTTTTTTGAGGATTACATTTACCACTATGCCTGGTTTAATATCCGCCCTTATTGTTCCGTTCATTATTTATTTTTAATTGAGATTTTCATGCTCGATCGAAATAGCTCTCCTTCCTCCAAAGGAGTGGATAGAAGAATGATTTAAAGACAGAAACTTTTTCAAATTTTTGGGGGATTTTTAATACTTGATGAATTGAAATACCATTCGGAGAAACGCTCTGTAATAGTTTTCGAAGGTTTTTTATGAGGGACAAGCAAAAAAAGATGAATTAAGAACAAGTGCTTTAGAGAAAGCAGATTGGTTTGTTCCTCGCCTTGACGAAGGTACAAATCACTCCTTAAAAACATACGAAATCTCAAAAGCTAATTTATACTTTAAGCTTTCCTTCTATCGAATCATCCAATGTTTTACCAAGCGCAGCCCCAATAGCCATTTTTGTAAAAGCAATAGCATCGCCATGTTTATTATCCCAATAATAACCCTGTTGTGTTTCTACTTTTATAACAGTTATTCGGGGGTCGTCTATACCTTCTGTAAACCATGTTTTAAGTATCGGCTCCCATAATTCTTTTATCATAGCCTTATCTGTAGAAATAGTGGCGCTTCCATATATACTTAAAAAATCAGAATGTGCCGACCCCTGGAACAAAAGCTGCACATTATTGTCCATTTGTATTTCCTGGTTCTTATGACTATCGTTGGAACTCAAAAACCAAAAGTTACCTTCCTCATCCACTTTTTGTACTGACATTGGCCGTACAGTTACTGGTTGGCTTGTTACTATATGTGAACATAAAAAACAAGTGTTCGTTTTTGATGCAAGGGCTTTTATTTTTTTGCCTGCTTCAGTACCCATCAAGTCTTTGTGATTTTCTTCTGGCTGATTGCGGTTTATACTGTCCATATTTTCATATTTAATTCGAAATAGCAACAATCTATTTTTCAAATTGTTTACCGACGATTAATAGTAGCCTTTCCCTTTAGCCACTTTAAGAAGACCCTGCAAGACTAAGGTGCTCTCCAAAAACTCCCCCACACTTTCCAGGTTCTCCCAACTCCTCTGCCAATACCTGCCGGTCTGGAGGGTTATACAAATTAGAAAGTGATTGATCTTTCAGCCGGCTTTGTTGTAGACGCTAAGTTGTTTAATAGTTAAGTAAAACTGAATTTAATGCAAGGTCAAAAAGTAAACTTCGAACAGAAAGGTTTTCTGTTTGTCATATACGCAACCAACTACGGAAATGTGTACTGTCTCGCTTATCCTTTATGCTACAGAAAAAACTGACAAATTATTATAAAGTGCCTAACAATTAAACCTGATCTGTAAAAGAGTATAATCTTGTAATATTTTATAAGAAATGAAAAAGAAATTTTCAACAATCCAACTTATTATTTTAATACTATCTATAGTAATCATTTTTATATCAGAGTATTACTGTGACTATTCACCTATATCCTGATACACTTATTTATATTTATAGCAAATAGAAAAGCATATGGCATACAATGAAAACTTAACTAATAGGGTAAGAGAAGCGCTTGCTCATTTACCTAACGTAGAAGAGAAAAAGATGTTTGGTGGTATAGCATTTATGGTTGATTGCAAAATGTGCATTACTATTGGTAAGGATAGAATAATGTGCCGCATAGACCCTGCTATTCACGATGAAGCAACCAGGCGTCAAGGTGTTGAAACCGTGAAAATGAAAGGACGGGATTATAAGGGATATGTTAATGTAGATGAGGATACTATAAAAACAAAAAACGACTTTAATTATTGGATTAGACTTGCACTCAACTTTAATAAAATCGCAAAAGCCTCTAAGAAAAAATAAGCAATTTCAGCTTCAACGCCTAATCCCTTCCCCAAACTTCCCCATGCACCCTCCAAATACTCCGCAGTCTCCTCGGCCAACACCGGGATCGTCTATAGGCATTGTCCGGCACTGGAAGAAGAACTTTTTTTATTCAAATATTTTTTGTTTCCGAAGTTCTTTTATTGCGATAAGCTTCATTCATTACTTTTAAAATTTAAAGGTCCCCTAAATCGTGAACCAGTCTCCTTGCTTTATCAATCTTTAATCTTATTACCACAGTTTCCATTAATTACATTTTAAAATATTAAATTCTCTGATTGCAGCTATTTTTTTATTTAATATAAATATTCCTGACCAAAGATATTGGCGTACTAATTTTACATTTGTATTGCTTCTTTCTCTGTTAAAGCTGCAAATTTCTTCGCCTTTACTCTTTCTGAAAGCTCCCCCTTACCCTAATGAAGAAGACGGACAAGCAAAGAGACCATATATTGGTGGGACATACAGTTTGTAGTAATTTCTAAACTATATCCAGTTCTTTGATTTCTTTTTTATACCCTGCAGGTAGTATTACGGATTTCAAGAACCAGTCGAGCTTAATATAACGGGTTAGTTTGTAAAGTCCGAGGAGAGGTTTGATAAGAGACACTTTACCTAACTTAAGCAATTCATTTACCCTTTTCGGCACAACCAGTATTTGTGCTTCAAGCAACAATTTGTACCGGACGAGGCCAAGATGTTTTTTATACTGCTGAAACAAGTCTTTAGTGTACTTACTGTATTCAAGATCATTGTTAAGGTGACTTTCATGGGCAAGCAGCCATTGGCTATAGTTCTCCGGCAGATCTTTTAAGCACATTCTTTTTCCTACCCTGTAAAACACATCAAACACTTCTTCTTTTTCTACTTCCATTAGCTTTCGTTCCAATACCTCAAACGAACTAATAGAGTAATGTATCAACATAAACAATACATCTCTATAAGCCCAATCAGGGATCTTATCACCCCGTTTGTTTTCAACGGCTGTGTGGATTGAGGTAATTCTATCAACCGCTTTAAGTGCATCTTCATTGCCTGAAAAAACTATTTGTCTCGCATAATTAACGGTAGATAATAATCGGCCCAGCGGATCGGCGGGAAGTTTTCCCGTAAAGTATAACCAGTCAACAGCCTTATTTAAAGCAAACTCTGCCGAAGCGCCGGCAAATATGAAAAGTACTGTATCTCCTTTGCCCCAGATCTCCCTTACTACCGACTCTTTCTCAACAAATAATCCCATACTATAAAATTAGCGTAAACATTGTTGGTACGTTTGGTTTATTAGATATGCAACGCTAAGAAAATCTAAGGCTTAAAATTTGCACTTTTATGGTATAAATGACAGTAATTATGAGTCAGGCATTTGTAAAGGAAAGCGAAGAACAATGGCTGCATGAAATAGCACCAACCATTAATGCATTGATTGTATACCTGACAAGAGAAAATAATAATATCCGTGTTTATGAAAAAAAGAGTTATGTAGATGAAAAGCCCGGTAAAGAGGTTATAGAAATGAGTAATGGCGTTACATACGCGAAAGGTGATGAAGGTAGGTGGTGTGTTGTTTAATGAGACTCTTTTATTATGCCGCTGTTGGTATTGTTCACGCTGTTCTTTTCCGGCAGGTTTTTATTTGGCTTTGGTCATATAGCTCATTTCTTTAATTGTCTGATTGCTTTTTGAAAAGAAGACAACGCACTTTCCAAATTCTTCGCTATCTCCTCCGCTAATACATCAGGGTCTGGAAGATTATCTAAGTCAGCAAGTGAATTATCATTTAGACACTTAACTGCTTGATCTTTTGTCACTTTAAATTTTTCAGCATGAAGAACTATGACCGATAACATTGAGAATTTGCACAACACTGTTTGCAAGTAGATTAGCGTAGAAAAATCCTTCCAGTTTCGTTTTGAAAAAAGAAATAATAGGTTCATCATTAAGAGACTAATTTAAGATATGTAGAGAAATGCATCCGGCATGTTTCATCTCTTTAAAAAGAGCTGTTTCCGAAGTCCAATCATTACTGCTAAATTTAGGGCAGCTAATTGTTTTGTAACAACTACCGATATGAAAAAGACTTCGATACT
>MWYU01000627.1 GCA_002050375.1 Chitinophagales bacterium 62-2 | reverse complement strand
ACGTCATCCAGTGCCAGATGTTGTAAGATAGAAGCACGATCAAGCATGTCCTTAGTTCTACCAAGTCCGGCCCCTACTGTTAATCTTCCATACTGGTCTTTCCCGGCATTAGGGAAATTGCGGCGTTGAATGATGTCTCTAAAAGTTATCAGCCCTACTAACTTACCCTCGCTGTTTACAACAGGCAGTTTCTCCACTTTAGAATGACGTAGAATTACTTCAGCTTTTTGAAGGTCGGTGCCTTCCGGGGCAACTACAAGGTTTTCGCTTGTCATCAACTCGCTTACTTTGCGCTGCTTGTTTTCTTCAAACCTTAAGTCACGATTGGTTAAAATACCAACAAGTTTAAAATTTGCGTCGACAATGGGGATACCGCCAATGCGGTTTTCTTTCATCAACTTTAAAGCATCGCCAATGGTTGAATCAGGCGTTAGTGTAACAGGATCTATTATCAACCCGCTTTCACTTCTTTTTACTTTACGCACCTGCTCTGCCTGTTGCTCGATGCTCATGTTTTTATGGAGAATGCCCATTCCGCCTTCCCTCGCTAATGCGATTGCGAGTGTAGCCTCGGTTACAGTATCCATTGCGGCTGAAAGCATGGGAATATTTAATCGAATAGAGCTGGTAAGCTGAGAGGAAATATCAACATCACGTGGTAGAACCTGGCTATAAGCTGGAACAAGTAAAACATCATCGAAGGTTAAGCCTTCGCCAAAAAATCTATCGGAACTATTATTGAAATCAGAGGTAAGGTTTGTTGCCATGTGCAAAGATAGAGGCACGATATATTACGAGGCAAATAAAATTATTGTTACTAATTGTAATCTTAGCTCAATACGCAAAGCGAAAAGTATAGTTAACGTTATGCGTAAAATGTTATGTAATCTTATAGCGGTTAACCCGCAAATAAAAATTTTCCGAACTTGCCCCTTCTCTTAAAAATTCTTATTTGAAAAAATCTCAATCTTTAATACTGAGTATTGTTACCGGCGTTTTGCTGATTGCAGCATGGCCTGTTTCGCCCTTTACATTTCTTATTTTTTTTGCCTGGGTACCGTTATTATTCCTTGCCGAACAGGAGGAAAAAACCCGTCGCTTTTTTTGGTTTTCATACTTAGCGCTGCTTATCTGGAATTGCGGAACTACCTGGTGGATATGGAACGCAACCGGCCCCGGCGCAATAGCAGCCGTTATAGGAAACAGTTTTTTTATGATCGTACCTATATGGGGATTTTATAGTTTTAGAAGAAAATTTGGGAGCAATATAGGTTATGTATGTTTTGTAGTGTTCTGGCTAACCTTCGAGTATGTACATCTTACATGGCAACTAAGCTGGCCCTGGCTTACGCTGGGAAATGTATTTGCAACACACCCGGATTGGGTTCAATGGTATGAATACACCGGAGTAAGCGGAGGCAGTTTATGGGTGCTGCTATCAAACGTGTTCCTATTTTTACTTATAAAAAATTGGAAGACTCTTCAACTAACAAGAAGAATCCAATTAGGGTTAACTACAGTTGTCATTTTGTTTTTACCTTTTGGCTTATCCAAACTTGTAAAACCGAAAGAGGTACTTGCATCTTTGAATCCGGCATCTTTATCCAATGTCGTAATTGTACAACCAAACATCGATCCTTATAGTGAAAAGTTTGATTTTGCAACCACCAGCGGACAAATACACAAGCTTATAACCCTTTCTGAAAAACAAATTGATACAAGTACCAAACTTGTACTATGGCCGGAGACAGCTCTGCCTGTTGCTGTGTGGCAAGACAAGGTTAACGAGAACTATAATTACAAACCCGTTTTTGATTTTGTTAACCGTCATCCCCAACTTACATTATTAACCGGTATTGAAACTATAAAAAACTATGGCCCTGAAAGGGCTACAAATACTGCCCGCAAAAATGAAACTGACGGAAATTACTACGACGCTTTTAATGCCGCTGTTTCAATTACGGCCAATCAGCCTTTGCAATTCTATAATAAAAGCAAGTTGGTTCCAGGTGTAGAAACATTGCCTGATTTCTTATTGTGGCTGGGAGTAATTTTCGAGAAGTTTGGCGGAACCGCAGGGGGGTATGGGCACGATAATGAAGCAAACGTATTTAAGGTTCCTGGAAATCCATATATAACTGCGCCTATTATTTGTTACGAAAGCATTTATGGCGAGTATATTACCAATTATATTCACAAAGGCGCCAACCTTTTAACTATTATAACTAACGACGGTTGGTGGGCAAATACTCCCGGCCACAAACAGCATTTAAACTACGCCCGGCTACATGCTATAGAAACCCGGAAATGGATTGCACGAAGCGCCAACACCGGCATCTCGGCCGTAATTGACGACAGGGGTAATATGCCCGAAACAAGGGCCTGGAATACAAGCGATGTTATCAAATACAATATACCACCTGCTACAGGCGAAACTTTCTATGTAAGGAACGGATCACTCATTTTTTGGTTGGCTATATTTTTAACTTCTGCGCTTTTAATGTATAATATTGTTCTACTGGCAAAACAAAGATTTCCTGCAAGGCGATAACAGGTAGTGCCATTAAAAGTAATCTTATGGAAAAGAAGTTTCAATACCAGGATACTGCAATTAGTTACTGTGTTTACGGGGAGGGAAAGCCAGTAGTACTTCTGCATGGCTTTGCCGAAGATGGTACCATCTGGAATAACCAGATAAACGTTTTAAAACATCATTGCCGGTTAATAATTCCTGATTTTCCCGGAAGCGGGAGATCAGGAATACTACAAGGTGCAGAGGTTGGAATAGTGGAATATGCTGATTGCGTATACGCGCTTCTCGAAAACGAAAGTATTGATAACTGTATTATGATTGGCCACAGCATGGGTGGCTATATTACATTAGCTCTTGCTGAAAAATATAAGGCTAAACTGAGCGGCTTCGGACTTGTAAATTCCACTGCTTTTGAAGATAGCGGGGAAAAGAAATTAATGCGGCAGAAAGGAATACAATTAATGGAAGAGTATGGTGTTTTCCCTTTTTTGAAAAACACTACTCCCAATTTATTTTTTAATAAATTTAAACAGGAGCACCCTGAAATAGTTGATGCATTAATAGAAGAGGGGAAAAAATTTACAACTTTAGCATTGGTACAATATTACAAGGCCATGATGAACCGGCCTAACCGGACAGAGGTTCTGAAAACAAGTGAAGTGCCCGTGTTTTTTGTAATTGGATCAGAAGATGTAGCAGCACCTCTGAATGATCTTCTTGAGCAGGTTCACCTTCCGGGAGTTTCTCATATTCACATTCTTGAAGATATTGGCCACATGAGCATGTTAGAGGCACCTGACGAGCTTAATAAGCACCTGCTTAAATTTATAGAAGCGGTAAATTTTTAGGTATAAAGCGGCTAATAAATTCAGTTAGATCCCAGATTTACAAGAGAGATTCAGGGGCGTGAAAAAGCGGTTCATTATCAAAAACTTTTCCCATCAATCCTACAAATCCAATAAATCCGGTTCATACATTGCTTCTGCCGTTCTTTATATTTTCGTACATTCACAAACTCAAGTATAAATACGGATAATAGGTTGTTTAGTATAGTAGAGCGTAACATGAAAAAAGTATTTTTTCTATTATTTTTCCTTTTAAATGGGCTGTTATCTTACAGTAATCACTTAAAAGGAGGATGGGTATATTATGAATATCTTGGTCCGGGTTCTTCACCTAATACTGTAAAATATCAGATAACAGTGAAGCAGTATCTTGATTGCCGTTCGACCGGGCAGCAGATAGACCAAACGGTATTTTTAGGAATTTTCAATAATGCTACCAATCAGTTAACCCGGCAGATTACCATTCCTTTGTCAGGCACTGATAATCTAAATATAGATCCGCGTTATGTAAATCCCTGTATTTCTTCTCCTCCGGAAGTTTGTTATCGAATAGACAGGTATGTAACAACAGTAGACCTTCCATCAAGCACAGCAGGTTATACCTTAGCTGTTCAGCGCTGCTGCCGCATAGCAGGAATTGTAAACGTAACAGGTTCCAATAATATAGGAGTCAGTTATACTACCAGCATTCCGGGAACTATAAACGGGATCAATTTTGAAAAAAATAATAGCCCCCAATTTGTTCAACGCGACACAGTAATGGTTTGCTATAATGGTAGTTTTGCTTTCGACTTTAGTGCTACTGATGCAGATGGTGATGAATTAACGTATTCGTTTTGCCCTGGTCTTGTTGGTGGTGGGGCAGGTACAGGTCAGTCTCAACCAAACCCTCCTTCAAGTCCTCCTTATTCAAATGTTCCTTATAGCAGTAGTTTTATTGGCGAGTCTCCGATGGGGCCATTAGTTACAGTAGATACTAAAACCGGTTTGATAAGTGGCCAGGCGCCCGCAAGAACAGGGGATTATGTTGTAACGGTTTGCGCATCTGAATTTAGAAACGGCGTTAAGATTGGAGAAACAAAAAAGGAAATACACATTACAGTAGCTAATTGTAGTTTGGCAGCAGCTGAATTAAGGCAACCGGGATACCAGCTTTGTGATAGTTTAACGGCTACTTTTCAAAATCTTTCCACTGCCTCTAATATTATTTCTTATGCATGGAATTTTGGAGACCCTGCCACCGGTGCTAATAACACTTCAACCAGCCCGGTTCCAACTCATAAGTATTCTGACACCGGCATTTATAATGTCAAATTTAAAGTTCAAAGTTCCGCAGGGTGTACTGACTCAACAACATCTGTGGTAAAAGTTTACCCGGGCTTCAATCCTGATTTCAGTATTACAGGCAGTTGTTTTCAAACTCCCTTCCAGTTCCAGGATAAAACCACTACGAGGTATGGCATTGTTGATTCATGGCGTTGGGACTTTGGTGACCTTTCATCAAATGCAGATGTTTCCACCGTAAAAAATCCAACCTATCAATATGCAACTTCAGGAGCAAGAACTGCACGGCTGATAGTAACAAACAGTAAAGGCTGTATTGATACACTTAGTAAACCGGTTGCAGTAAAGGATATTCCTGCCCTACGGTTACCATTTAAAGACACCCTAATTTGCAGCGTAGATACTTTGCCTTTACAAACCATCGGGAATGGAATTTTTACCTGGGCTCCAAATTATAATATCATTAATGCGAACACGGCAAACCCTTTGGTGTACCCTAAAATCACCACGTCGTATATAGTTACCCTAAATGAAAGTGGGTGTATAAAAAATGACACCATTAAAGTAAATGTTCTTGATTTTATTACTGTTGACGCAGGAAGGGATACTTCCATATGCAGGACCGACTCCATCACCATTCGAACACAAAGCCAGGGACTTCAATATGCCTGGACGCCGGCAACAGGATTAAATAATATAACTACCAAAAACCCGGTAGCGACACCGCTTAATGATATTACCTATTACGTAACTGCAAGCCTTGGTAAGTGCCAGGCCAAAGATTCGATACGAGTAAAAGTAACGCCGTATCCGCAAGCCAATGCAGGAGCTGATGCCAGTATTTGTTTTGGCAACCAAACACAGTTGCAGGCAACAATAACAGGTTCAAGGTTTACATGGAGCCCTGCTAATTCATTACAAAATTTTAATACCTTAAAACCGGTGGCAACGCCTGCATCTACAACATCGTACCTTCTTGCAGCTTTTGACACACTTGGTTGCCCTAAACCTTTTATTGACACGGTAGTGGTAAGAGTTACTCCTCAGGTAAGGGCCTCAGCGGGTAACGATACTATTGTAGTTGCTAATCAGCCATTACAATTAAATGCAACTGGCGGAATTAGTTATCTATGGTCTCCTGCTACCGGAATTAGTGATCCAAATATTCCTAACCCGGTTATAACATTAGGCCCTTCGGTTGATTCAATAACCTACCGGGTAAAAGTATCTGTTGCCGACGGTTGTTTTGCGGAAGATGATATAAAAGTGCGGATATTTAAAACAGGGCCTGATATATTTGTCCCTACTGCGTTTACACCTAATGGAGACGGTAAAAATGATTTGCTGAAGCCCATCCCGGTTGGTATAAAATCGATGGAGTATTTCAGGGTTTATAACCGCTTGGGTTCACTTGTTTTCAGCACGCGACAATTAGGCGTGGGGTGGAACGGCACTATCGAAGGAAAGCAACAGGCTACCGGTACTTTTGTTTACATGACTGCCGCTATAGACTATCTTAATAATAGAATTACAAAAAAAGGAACGGTGGTATTAATAAGGTAGGAGTTAGAAATAAAGTAGGAGTTAGAAGTTAAAAAATTCCGCTGGTATCGTATGGACAACTCCAATTACATCGACAAAAATCGAACATCGTGGAATGCCAAAACTGAAGTGCACATTCACTCTGCATTCTATAACAACGATAATTTCCTTAGAGGAAGAAATACCCTTAACAACATAGAATTAAATTTACTTGGCGATATAACGGGTAAATCTATACTGCATCTTCAATGTCATTTCGGACAAGATACTATATCGCTTGCAAGGCTTGGAGCAAATGTTACAGGAGTTGATTTCTCAGACAAAGCGATCAGCCATGCTATAAATTTTGCAGACCAAACTAATGTGAAAGCTGAATTTATATGTTGCAACGTTTACGATTTACCCAATTATATCAGTAAGAAATTTGATGTTGTATTTACCAGTTACGGAACTATCGGCTGGCTTCCTGACCTTAATAAATGGGCAAGACTTATATCAGAATACCTTGAGCCGGGTGGCATATTTGTATTTGCAGAGTTTCATCCTGTAGTTTGGATGTTTGACGACAACTTTACCAAAATCGTTTATAACTATTTTATAGACGAAGCAATCGAAGAAACACTTTCAGGAACATACGCCGATAAAAACGCGCCAATAAATTATGAAACTGTTAGCTGGAACCATAGCATCAGCGAAGTTTTAAATAGTCTTATTAAAAACGGGTTAGAAATAAATTCGTTTGATGAGTTTGATTATTCGCCGTATAACTGTTTCAATGAGATGGAAGAATTTGAAGAAAATAAATTCCGGATAAAACATTTTGGAAACAAAATTCCGTTGGTGTATTCATTACTGGCAACAAAGAAAAAACAATAAATAGTGCCGTTATAAAAAGACAGGCATGTAAGTGAGAGTTATAAGAACAAATCTTGCTACACACCTATAAAAGATAGAGACCGTTCTTAGATTAAGTAATTCAAAAGCGGAAACATTGAAACAGGCTTAATGTTCGCGAAGCTTTCTTTTTACGATTCCGCCAGAAGCTTCTTTAACAGTGTTTGCAAAAACGAAAGCTTTAGGGTCAACTTCATAAACAAGATTTTTGAGCCTGCGAAGTTCAAGCCGGGTTACAACCGTAAAAATAATATCTACGTCATTGCTTATTTCAAAATTACCTGGTAGAAATCCTCTTTCACCTTTGTAAACAGTGATGCCTCTTTTTAGTCCGTTTACGAGCCGATATTTAATAAGTTCACTTTCTCCCGATATAATTGTAACCCCTGTGTAAGCTTCAATACCCTCAATAACATAATCGATGGTTCGTGACGCGGTAAAATATGTAAGTATAGAATACAAGGAGGTTTCAAGGCCAAATTTGAATGCGGCAATAACAAATATTATGATATTGATGCCTAATATTATTTCAGTAATTGTAAAGCTGCTGCGTTTTAAAGTATATAATGCCAATACTTCTACTCCATCTAAAGCGCATCCGGCCCGCATGGTTAAACCTGTGCCCACGCCTAAAAAGAATCCACCAAAGATTGAAATAAGGAGTTTGTCTTGGGTAATTGTAGGGTACGGAAAGGATAACAGGCAAATGCCTAAAAGCAACACTGCAATAAAAGTTTTTATGGCAAAATTTCTGCTTACTACAAAATAACTTATAAGCAACAGCGGCAGGTTTGCCAACACGATTGTATAAGCAAGATTAAAGTGATACAGCTCATGCATTAAAAGAGAAATACCGGTTACACCTCCATCGAAAAAATTATTGGGTACAAGGAAACCTTTCAATCCAAATCCCGCTATGATAACGCCGAGGCATATAAAAAAAATATCATGAAACCCTTTAATAAGAAATTCTTTAACCGGTCTTTTCCTATGCTCATAACTTTCTTTAATTTGTTGGAGATTCATCGCTTTCTTCATATCATTTTTCCTGATAGCTAATTCTGTAAAGTAACGGTGGCTTTGTAAAAAGCTAACCTGCAAATCGTACCATTGTTTGGTGCTTTTCATTAGTTTAGCTGCTTTTAATTCAGCATATAATTTTTCTGAAGTAACAAAATAAGTATCGGTTCCAAGGTAAAAAAGATCGGCATCACACAAAATCTTTTCTAAAGTAGTAGCAGGAGATTGGGGCAATTTGGTTATCATAATCAGCTTACAAACTCCCTCTATTTCATCGTCGGAATAATCGAATTGTGGCAAATAACGTCGTGCCACGTTGCACGACACTTCTTCGTGATTGTTATAGGTTTCTAAGAACCCTGCATCATGAAATAAAGCTGCAGTGCATAAGATTTGTAACTCAGAAGATGTAAGTTGTTCTGAGGGGGCTATATGCCGTACAGCTTCTACAACTTCTTTGGTATGCGTTGCATTATGATAGGTTAGATAAGAAGGTAGCTCCCGCTCAAGCTTTTCAGTAAGAAAAATATAGGCCTTATCAAATTGCATTGTTAACTATTACTATGGTAAATGTAAGTAATGATGAATATAGGAAAAGTTTTAATCTGCTAAATTCAAAGGTTTATAGTTGAGGTGAAATATAATTTTACCTTCTTATCTTATAACATTTATTACGACCCTTTCTTAAATACTTTTATATTAGTATTTCAATCATTCCAATGCCCCAATCCCGCCAACTTGCTGCAATCATGTTTACCGACATCGTTGGCTATACTGCATTAATGGGTAATGATGAACAAAAAGCATTTTCTATTCTCAATCAAAACCGGCAGCTTCAAAAACCTATAATTGAAAAGTATGGTGGCAGATGGATAAAAGAATTAGGCGATGGAGTAATGGCTTCTTTCACTACAGTCTCCGATGCTGTAAATGCTGCTAAAGAAATACAACTTCAATGCAAGGAAAAGGGTGAGTTTTCTTTAAGAATTGGTTTACATCATGGAGAAATTGTATTTGATGGTGATGACGTATTTGGCGATGCTGTAAATGTAGCTTCACGCATACAAGCTATTGCACCTGTTGGAGGTATTTATGTTTCTGAATCGGTGCATCATAACGTAGCTAACAAAGCAGACATAGTAACAAAATTTGTAAAAGCAGATAAATTAAAGAATGTAAAAGAGCTTGTACGCATTTATGAAGTTCTTAATAACAATGTTCAGTCTGCACAAAAACCTACACATCTTGAAAACATTGGAAGCAAAGTCAGGAAGACCTCTTTTCGTTCAATGCTCTTTATTTTAATTCCAATTACTTTAATATTAGGTTTATTGTTTTTTGTAAATAAGGGTAAAGCCATCTTTGCAAGCGGGCCAGTCAAATCTATAGCAGTTCTGCCTTTTATAAATGAAAGTGGAATTGCTGACATGGAATACCTCTCTGATGGTATGACGGAAACACTTATTAACAGCCTCTCCCAAATAAAGGAATTATCAGTTAAAGCAAGGAGTTCCGTTTTCCGTTATAAAGAAAAAGAAATTGATCCGCAAAAGGTAGGAAATGAACTTTCGGTACAGGCAATCCTGAACGGTCGTGTAGCGCTAAGGGGCGGTAATATAATTTTAAACTTAGAACTGGTAGATGTAAGTACAGGCAACCAGATCTGGGGCGAACAATACAATCGCAAAACGACTGACCTTGTTCTGCTGCAAAGCGAAATAGCGCAGGATGTTTCTAAAAAACTGCAACAAAAATTAACCGGGAGCGGTCAGAATATTGCGAAAAACTACACAACCAACGCTGAGGCTTATCAACTTTACCTGAAAGGACTTTTCCATTGGCACAAGCGAACGGCTGACGATCTTAAAAAAGCTATTGATTATTTCAATGGGGCAAAGGAGAAAGACCCTTCTTTTGCATTAGCGTATGCAGGCTTAGCTATCACTTATTCTGTTCTTCCAGCTAATATAAACATGCCTAAACAAGAAGCGGTCGAAGCAAATTTAAAAGCAAAGGCTGCCGCTCTTAAAGCCCTCGAACTTGACAATACCTTAGCCGAGGCCTACGCCGTTTTAGCCGAAGGGAAAAATGATGAATGGGATTTTGCCGGAGCGAAAACGATTTTAAGCGAGCTATAGAACTCAATCCCAATTTTGCTACCGCACATCAATGGTACTCAGAAATGCTTGCCGGCCTTGGCCGGCATGACGAAGCCCTTGCCGAAGTAAAAAAAGCATATGAGTTAGATCCTTTCTCTGTGGCTGTAAATAATAATGTTGGGTTGCGCTATGCTCAGGCCAGACGGTATGATGA
>MWYU01000643.1 GCA_002050375.1 Chitinophagales bacterium 62-2 | reverse complement strand
ACTTAACACTAGTTACATTTCCCTCTATTTCTCATTATAGTGTTACGTCGTAATCAAATCAAAAACAAATAAAAATTAAACTTTATGAAAAAGAACGTAAAAAATCTAATTATGCTTGTGTTATTTGCAACAACGTCAGTAATAGCTGTAGCGCAAAAAAATGAAACTGCAGTTAAGGCAACACCAAAATGGATCTCAGACCAAGGCTACTGGGTTATAGAAAGCAATATTAGCTCGCCCAAAACAAGTATCGTAAATTTTTATAATAATGCCAATGACCTCATATATTCAGAAAGAGTAGAAGGCGTAAAATTGAATATAAAAAAACATCAAACCTGCATGCGCCTAAAAAAAGTACTTGATAAATCTCTAATAGCATGGGAAAAAATGCAGCAACCTAAAAGTGAGCAGTTAGTAAAAAACATTTTCAAGGTTAAAGAATAACGGAACGAATAAAGGGCATTGAAAACTTGGAAGCATTTTATCGTTAGGGAAAAAGCAGACGCTCTAAAAGTATGACAAGCGCTAAAATTTAATCCGGAAGTATAGTATTCGTCGAAATAGATACTTAAATTTATTATTGTTATATGGAAACCTCCCAGTTCATATTTTCTGATAAATACAGGTTGAAGCGGCATATTCTTTTCTGGTTTTCCTGGTGGCTTTTCTGCAGCTTTCTCTACTCTTTCACTCCTGCGCCACTGCCGCCCGCCTTTAAAGCCCGGTTACTGATAAGTTCTTTAGAAGCGGTAGTATTTTTAGTCGCACATGTGTTTTTATCGTATTCCCTCATGTACTTTGTAGTGCCTAAATTATTATTTAGATCGAGGTATTTGCTTACTGCGCTAAGCGTGGTTATCCTTTTTCTTCTTACCGGGGCTATTTCAGGTGCTTTGAGTATTTATTTTCTTCCAGGTCTTCGCCAGTACATTTTACCTGCAGAGATAAATAAGGCTTACCGTGTTCCTGTAAAAGCTGCTTTTTACATGGCCTTGTTGGCTGGTTTACGAGGTGCTATCACCATTGGCGGTCTCGCAGCGTCTATTAAAATAATGAAACACTGGTATATAAAAGAACAAAGGAACATGCAGTTGCAAAAGGAGAATATCCAGTCGCAGTTGCAGTTATTGAAGGCGCAGGTGCATCCTCATTTTTTATTCAATACACTCAACAACATTTATTCTTATACCCAAAACACTTCGCCTGTTGCTTCACAATTAGTAATGGGGTTGTCCGGTATGCTTCGTTGTATTTTGTACGAGTGTAACCGGCCCCTGATCTCCCTTAATAAAGAATTAAAGATGCTGCAGGATTTTATTCTTTTGGAAAAGATACGTTACGGAAATAAGCTGGACGTAAATATAGATGTGCCGAAGGATGTGGATGAATTTGAGATAGCACCACTGCTATTATTGCCATTTGTTGAAAATAGTTTTAAGCATGGAGCCAGCCAGATGATCGAACAGCCCTGGATAAGTTTAAGCATTACCATTGATGACGGGAGCATGCGCCTGAAACTGGTAAATGGTAAGGCAGAAAATTACCATGCTCCTACAGATAGCGCCGGTATCGGTATCCAAAACGTACAAAGGCGTTTAGAATTGTTGTACCCCAACAAACACACATTAAAAATTCAAGATTTAGAAGAAGTTTTTATAGTGGATCTTACACTTGAACTTGAAAGAAAACCCCTAACAACAACACAAATTGTAAGCCCTGAAAAAACAGTTGTTTATGAGTGATATGGAAAGGCTGAAATGCATGGTGGTAGATGACGAGCCACCTGCCCGCGAAATAATTCGCCGATATATAGAAGCAGTTCCCATGCTTGAACTGGCGGGCGAATTCGGCAATGCCTTGCATGCTATGGCTTATTTACAACAACATGCCATCGACCTTATTTTTCTGGATATACGAATGCCTCAACTTAATGGCAACGAATTTTTAAAAGCGGTTAAAAATCCACCCCCTGTTATTTTCACCACTGCCCATGCAGAATATGCCATAGAAGGATACGAACTGGATGTAGTTGATTATTTGTTGAAGCCAATACAATTTGATCGTTTTATAAAAGCGGTAAATAAAGCATTGACTTTTAAAGGACACCATACCCACGAACCAAAGGCCGCCGCCGAAGAACCTAAACAGGAAAACTTCATTTACTTCAGGGCCGATAGAAAGATGGTAAAAGTGATGCTTAATGATATTCGCTACATCGAAAGCATGAAAGACTATGTAAAAGTTTTTACCGACGACGATGTTATTATTACCAAGCAGTCGTTAAACTCAGTAGAAGCGATGCTGCCCGAAAAACAATTTATCCGCACACACCGGTCTTTCATTGTGTCGCTATCAAAAGTTAAATCGTTTACACACGAGCTTATAGAGATCAATAAAGAAGAAATACCCATCGGCAAGCTGTACCGTAACGAAGTGCTTAAAATGCTGGAGTAAAATAAAAGAATGCGAGTTCCCTAAAACAAAAAAGCACCACCAGGTGATGCTTTCCAAAAAAATATTTCCCGGTTAATCCCCTGAATTTTCCTCGGCCTTATCCTGTTGGTCCGCCAGTCCTTCGGGAGAGAATGGACTTTCTTCAGGAATATTACCCATTCCTACTGTTCCTTCATTTCTCATTTCACCATCTCCAATACTTGTAACGATCCCCTTTTTAGGATCATCTACTGCATAATAGTTATCATTATCCTTATTGTTTTCAAGCTCTTCCGATGATTGTAGAGTGGCATCTCCAAAAGATATTTTACTTGTATCCTGCTCTGCTTCTGTAGCTTTTTCGGGTGTGCTTTGTTCTTCGTTCATTATTATACGTTTTAAAATTTCTATAGCAGACACTAAAGTTGTGCCAATGGCTTTAAGTACAAACGGAATTACCAAACGTACTAATTATGATTAACCGGGGATATAAAATTACATTCAACCGCTTATGCTCTGTGGCAGTGCATTATTTTCCAGCTTCAACATGTGTCCAAATAAGTATTTTTTTGAAAAACTTTTTTAATGTAGGTGATTAGTTACACCGTTACAGCAAAAAAAGCTCCATTTCTCATGCCTATATAAAAGTGTTGGCATTAATAATTTAAAAGCTTTTGTACATGTTCACCTAACCTGCTCTTTGCTAAAAAGTTCTTCTCTAATTCCATATTAAAAGGAATGGGTGTATCGAGGGATGCACAACGCATTATTGGTGCATCTAAGTGTTCGAAACAGTGTTGACTTATCCATGCGCTTACCTCTCCGCCAATGGCGCCGGTTAATGTGTCTTCGTGTAAGATTAATACTTTGCCTGTTTTTATTACGGATGCTTTAACAGCATTATAATCGAGAGGCGACAAAGTGCGGAGATCAAGAATATCAAAAGATATTTCCGGATGGTGTTGAGCATATTCAATTGCCCAGTGAACACCTGCACCGTAAGTTATAATGCTTATATCGTCCCCATCCTGTATCTGTCTTGCTTTGCCAATTTCAACTTCGTAATAGCCATCCGAAACATTACTTGATATGCTGCGGTATAATGCCTTATGCTCAAAATACATTACCGGGTTAGGGTCATTGATGGCAGCAATCAACAAACCCTTTGCATCTTCAGGAGTTGCAGGATAAACTACTTTTAAACCTGGTGTATGTACAAACCACGCTTCGTTACTTTGGCTATGAAACGGACCTGCTCCTACGCCTCCGCCCGTAGGCATACGAATAACGACATCAGCATTTTGCCCCCAGCGGTAATAAATTTTAGCAAGGTTATTTACAATTTGATTAAACCCGACACTAACAAAATCAGCAAATTGCATTTCCATTACACTCTTAAATCCTTCGAGGCCCAGCCCTAACGCTGTGCCTACAATAGCACTTTCACACAGCGGCGTGTTGCGTACTCTTTCTTTACCAAATTCCTGTACAAAGCCTTCGGTTATTTTAAAAGCTCCGCCATACTCTGCAATATCCTGTCCCATTAAGATAAGATTAGGATGTTGCTGCATCGATTGATGAAGAGCTTCTTTTATCGCGTCAACAAACCTCAACCCCTGCCGCTCTCCAGAGAGGGGGGAAGAAATTTTATCTGATGGTTGAGTAGTTGAAGGAGGATTGGCATTTGCATTAGCTTGCATTGAACCTTCACTATTACCGTTTATTGACACATCAACTTCCACTGAACACCCCTTATTGCCCATTGATTTTCTCGCATACACATCTGTTAACTCTTCCCCGGTGTCCGGCTGCATTAATGATACTCTATCAGCAAGCTTTAATTCTGATTCTATGTAATTTTTTATTTCAGATTTAATTACTTCAACCGCATCATTTTGCAAAACTTTTTCATTGAGCAACCACGCTTCATAATTTTTTATGGGATCTTTCAACAACCACTCTTCAAAAAGTTCTGTAGGAATATATTTAGTTCCGCTTGCCTCTTCATGACCTCTCATTCTAAAGGTTATACATTCTATTAAGTACGGTTTTTGGTTGCTTATGCAATACTTGCGGACACCTTTAATAGTATCATACACTTCCAAAATATTATTACCGTCTATTCTAACACCATCCATTCCGTAACCTTTGGCTTTATCAACCAGTTTTTCGCAGTGGTATTGCTCATTAGAGGGTGTGCTTAAACCATATCCATTATTTTCAATGATAAAAATTACAGGAAGATCCCACACAGCAGCTACATTTAAAGCTTCATGAAAGTCGCCTTCACTTGTTCCGCCTTCGCCGGTAAAAGTAAGCGCAACTTTGTTTTGCTTCTGCAGTTTGTACGCTAAAGCAACCCCATCGGCAATAGCTAACTGGGGTCCAAGATGAGAAATCATTCCGCATATATAATGCTCTCTGCTTCCAAAGTGAAAACTTCTTTCCCTTCCTTTACTATAGCCTTCTTTGTTGCCCTGCCACTGCATAAACAATTTATGCAAAGGCATTTTGCGGCAGGTAAAAACGCCTAAGTTTCTGTGCAAAGGCAATATCCATTCATCGTTTCGCAATGCAAGTGTTGCACCTACCGAAATTGCTTCCTGTCCAATGCCGCTAAACCATTTGCTTATCTTTCCCTGCCGCAACAGTACCAGCATTTTCTCTTCTATAAGGCGAGGCAGCAAGAGATTTTTGTAAAGGTGAATAAGCTCTTGATCGGGTAAATAATTGCGGTTAAAATTCATCCAGTTACTTTATTAATCTTTATCTGCAAACAGGGTTGAAAGAATTGAACTAATTACAGAAACGATTATACTAAATAGAAGTGCTGACCACCAGCTATCTACTTCAAAACCACTAACCAGGTTCGCTGCCCATTTTATAATCAGAATATTTATAACCAATAAAAACAGGCCGAGTGTAAGCAAGGTTATAGGCAAGGTAAGGATAACGAGTATTGGCTTTATGAACGTATTTAGCAATGCCAACACTAATGCTACAATTATGGTTGTGGTTACATCTGTTATGGCCACTCCGGGTAGAAGATAGGCGGCCAGGTAAACTGCCACTGCAGTAACGAGTATTTTAATAATAAAACTCATAGAAGTTTTTATGAACAAATGTAAACTTCTTTGGTGCAAACAATCAGCCCGTATATCTGGGTTCTAAGTATCCTTTTTCCGGATACAATTTTGTGAAAGTTGTTTCTTTCTGTACTATGCAAGCAGGAAAGTTGTAGCGGTGCTGCCGTGTTTCTATATCTGTTGGTTACACAACTACCAGTTCATAAAATGCTTCGGGGTTTAAATATTTTTCGGCAAGCTGCTTAAGCTCTTCCGCAGTTACGGTTTTAATAGTATTTATAGCGTTATAAAAGTAGGCATCAGTAAGTCCGTTCAATATGTAATTCTTCCAGCGGGCAATTATTTGAAAAGGACCATCCAGGTCTCCAAGAATACTTCCCATCATATAATTTCTCACTAAGAGCAGTTCTTCTTCATCCACCAATTCTTCTCTTAGTACTTTCATTTCTTTGTACACCTCTTGTATGGTAGCCTCGCACACACCTCTGCCTGCTTCTGTGCTTACCATCCATGCACTTTGCTGAACATGATTTTGAAAGTAGCTGTGAATACCGTAAGTATAGCCTTTGTCTTCACGAATATTGCTCATTAAACGTGAACCAAAAAAACCACCAAAAACATTATTCAAGACCTGCGCTTTTGTAAAGTCGGGATGACGCCTGTTAGGGAAAGGACGTGCAATCCTTATCGCTCCCTGCACCCCGTTTTCGTCGTTAATAATATTACGTTTCTTTTCTTTCGATGAAGTAACGTGGTGGTGTTTCTCTGCTAAATCGAGCTTGTTCAAAGGCAGGTGCCCGATCGTTTTGTTCAACTGGCTGAACAAATTATCCTGCAATTTACCTGCAACAAAAATGATGCACTTTCCATTACGATAATACCGGTTGTAGAAGTCAACTATTTGTTCGCGCTGCAAAGCATTGAATTCTTCAATAGAAGTGTACCGGCCGTAGGGATGATTGAAACCGTACAGGTGTTCATCAATGAAACGGTTGGCGACAAAATCGCATTTCTGCAAACTTACTTTAAGCCGCTGTATTTGATTTTGCTTGTAAATCGCGATCTCTTCCTCATCAAACACGGCATCAGTTATAAGTTCCTCTATAACGGGCAACACCTTTTCAAGATGCTTATTAAGGCAATGCAAAGTAATGTTGGCTGTTTCGTTGAAGCAATTGCGGTTTAAGTAAGCGCCATAATATTCGAAGTGCTCATTTATTTCAAAAGCCGACCTTTTTGAAGTTCCGTTTTTAAGTAAATGATTGGCTGTGCCTGCTACTATATTTTTGTCTTCGTTCCAGTTTCCTGCAAAAAAAACCAACTCGATTAAAGTTACTTCCTGGGCGCCCGCATTGATTGTGTAAACAGGTACGCCATTATCTAAAGTAAATTGTTGGTATGGCTGCAGCTTAAGATCAAGTTCGATGGGGTCTTTTATTGAAGGGGGTGTTTTTCGGTCTAACATGGTAAATAATATCTTTTTGCAACACCTTAATTCCTGCTGAAGTAATGCATAGTACTGCTGTTGGCTTCATCAAAAATTTCATTAGCTGCATCTTTTATGTCTTCAACAGTTACCTGCTGATAACGATTCAACTCTGTATTCATCATCTCTGCATCGCCTAATAATTCGTACATGGCCAGGCTGTTTGCACGGTTCATGATCGTCATATCTTCAAAGGCAATCATGCTTTCTGTTTTGTTCTTTACCTTCTCAAGTTCTGCTTCGCTCACCAAATCAGTCTTCATTTTTTCAACTTCTTCCTGCACCGCTTTTTCGGCATCCGCCATCTTTACACCTTTCACTAATTTACCATCAATGGTAAGCAGGCCTGCTTCAATGCTGCCCATATGATAGCAGTCTACCTGGCTGAACAATTGTTTTTCCTTCACCAATGCCTGGTATAATCTCGAAGACCCGCCTCCACTTAAAATATCGCCGATAAGATCGGCAGTATAATAGCCTTTATCTAAACGCGGTGCCATGTGCCAGTTTTTATAAAAAGCATCCAAAGGAACATCTGCCTGCACTTCAAGCAAACGTGCTTCGGTTTGCTTTGGTTCCTGTGGAAGATTTCTGTTGTACTTAACACCGGTTTTAATAGGCCCAAACCATTTTTCTGCAAGACGCTTAACCTGTTCAACATGTACATGTCCCGACACTACTAATATTGCATTTACAGGCCGGTAATGTTTAAAGAAAAAATGCTTCACATCCTTTAAAGTGGCATTTTCTACATGGCTTAATTCTTTACCTATCGTCATCCAGCGGTATGGGTGTACCTTATATGCCAGCTCACGCATCTTATGCCATACATCTCCGTAGGGTTTATTTATATAATGCTCTTTAAACTCTTCGCAAACCACCTTGCGTTGTACATCCAAACTTTTTTTTCTGAATGCAAGACTTAGCATGCGATCGCTTTCGAGCCAGAAAGCGGTTTCTAAATTTTCGGCAGGAAGCTGAACATAGTAATTTGTGAGGTCGTTAGTTGTATAAGCATTGTTCTCGCCGCCTGCAATTTGCAAAGCATCATCATACTCAGGAATATTAATGCTTCCACCAAACATCAGGTGTTCGAACAAATGGGCGAAACCAGTTGCACCGGGGTCTTCATCCCGGGCGCCTACATCGTACATCACGTTTACAACTGCCAAAGGTGTACTATGATCTTCATGAACAATAACCCGTAAACCATTATCTAAAACAAATCGTTCGTACTGTATCATACTTAAATAAAAAGTGGTGCAAATTAGGCGATTTTTAGGGTATGACCTGCTAATTTTGTTTGGCCCCCAACGCAATACTTGCCTCAATGTGTATTATTTAAGTTGAGCTATTTTAATCTGTATAACTGTAGCAATGCTTACTGCTCTTTGCTTTGCTAAAAATGCTTTTTCACCTTCAAATAATTCATCAACTGTCGCTTTAAAATATCGTAGCCATGTTTTAAAGTGATGTGCATGTAAAGTTGATTGCCGGTGAAGGATCATGTGAGGTTGAATGGCATTCTTCCGGTATGTATCTGATTGAAATAATACCATATCCCAAAAATCAACCAGCACAGGAAAGTGATGGTCTAAATCAATCTTAGCAACATCTGTAAACAAATATGAAATGGAAGGATCGGCAAGTAGTTTATCGTAAAACGATACTACGAGGTTGTGAACATCTTCTCTTGTTTCAATGTCATTTTTCATTATTGCGTTTTTATCCTGTGCTCCAAAACAATTTATGAAAAAGTATAACGCTTAATTTATGTTCTTCAACTAACTTCCTTCAATACATCTTCAATTCGCTGTTTTAGTGCGTCATAATCTGTAAATCCCCGCGCAACCATGTGAAATTTCAATTCGCCTGTTTGAATAAACACGGTAGGATAGCCGTTAACTTTCAGTTGCTTTACAAGCGAAAACTCATAATACGCTTTCTGTTTGTATTCATCGCTTTGTAGTCTTTCATAAAAAATTTCGGGTCTGATGCTGTACTTTTCCAACAAATGCCTATAGGCCTCTTCATCTGTAAGATCGCGGCCTTCATAATTTAAAGCGTATTGAAGCCCTGAAGCAAATTCTATAGCTCTATCAGGATAAAATTCTTTAAAGATGCACATTGCTATTGCAGGCTTTTCAGAGTTAGGGTACCAATCACTGTCTTCATAATTGAATATGTGCCACAGAAAATCCTGCCCAAACTTTACACCGGTAGTGCCTTCCACTGTTTTATAAGCTTTTTGAATATAGGGAGCCATCCCCCTAATATGGGCAGGCTTTTCAGAAAGAATCATTCCGCCTGAGAGCACGTCGGTATCAATTTGGTCTTTAAACTCTTCCGCAATTTTCTTTATAACGGGGCTAAAGCCATAACACCAGCCGCAGTAGGCATCGTAACAATAAATCAATAGTGGACTCATGAAGGCAAAGGTAAACCGCTAAAGAGGAGTAAGAATTGATTTTAGTCTACAATTAAAAACTCTTTGAGGTATCTACTGATGTATTCTTCTTTTCGCTTAAGCCTGTATTGCATAATAAAGCGCGGATGTGGTAAGGGAATGATCTTATTAAAAAGATGATGCTCGATATTAAGTTTTGACAAGTATTTAAAGTTGTCGCCCTCACCTAAGCAAAAAGCTACCGTCGTGTTTAATCCCCATCCCAATTGTTTCCTGAAGCAATTAACTGCAAAAGGTTTTATACTTTCCACCAATTGCCTGTCGTCGTAATAATTGAGATTTTTTCCATGCTTTGTAAAACCAAGCGGACTAAATGCAGTTATATAAAATCGGGCATAAAATCTTTCAGCTCCACCAAAAGCATTAATCATATCATAAACAAACAAAGAAGATAACTCCTGCCTTAAAGGCCAGTTGCTTTCGATATTACATTCGCTCTTTAAACGAATAGGATCAGTGAAAGGAACACCTGTAACGCCGCCTCCAAACCTGCCGGGATTGATGCCAATGATACAAGAACGGGGATTATTATCGTGATAATACTTCTGATAGAACTGCATTGCAACCCGTTTGGTTTCTTCGTCGGTAAACGGGTTCATTACTTCAACATCTGCCGGTAGCTGAATTGAAAATTGCAGGTTCAAAAGGAAGTCTAATATTTTATCTGATAACATGCCCTCACCCAGCCTCTCCCTGCAAGGGAGAGAGTTTTTAATTTAGTATTTATTATAAACCCTCATACTCTCTACTCCCCTTTAGCGGGTGGGATTTAATGTGCCTCTAACCAATTTACTCCCACGCCAATTTCCGCATCTGCCGGAACATCATTTGGTAAAGCCAAAGCCGTTTGCATGCATTCGATAATGATTGGTTTGATGGCTTCCACCTCATCTACACAGGCATCAAATACCAATTCATCATGCACCTGCAATATCATCTTCGATTTAAAATTGTGTTGTTTAAATTCCTTATCAATCTTTATCATCGCCAGCTTTATCATATCTGCCGCCGTGCCCTGTATAGGCATATTGATAGCGTTGCGTTCCGCATAGCCT
>MWYU01000640.1 GCA_002050375.1 Chitinophagales bacterium 62-2 | reverse complement strand
GAGTGGCAGGAATACCATATTCAGGATTTGGAGGATTAAGCCCAGGACTGTTTTAATATCTTTTCGCTACATATAATTCCACTAATTATAGGTGTTCTCATTTTCATATTTTTAAGGTAACAGCAGCTTTGAAAAACTCTTATATGTTGCTTTATTACAATTATTATTAAAAGAGTCCAATATAAAAATTAAAGAAATTATTTTAAGTAGCCTGCGTAAATTAATACGAGTAATATAACCCCGACAACTATGCGATACCAACCGAAAAGTTTAAACCCATAACGCTGCAGGTATTTAATGAAGAACTTTATAGCCAGGACAGCTACAACAAAAGCAACCAGGTTGCCAGTAACTAACAATATGAGGTTATGATTGTCTTTTACTACCTCGGGGTGATCTTCAAAGGTCTTTAATAGTTTGTAAAATGTAGCAGCAGCCATGGTTGGAACTGCAAGAAAAAATGAAAATTCGGCAGCAAGCCTGCGCGTGAGTTTTTGCTGCATTCCCCCAATTATTGAAGCTGCACTTCGGCTAACTCCGGGTATAAGGGCAATACATTGCCATAAGCCGATAATAAATGCTTTACCAAAAGGTATTTTTTTCTCCCTATCGATTACCTGGTTAGTAAAGGCTTTATCTACAAATAATAAAACAATTCCTCCTGCAAGTAAAGAAACGGCAACAGTAGTGGGGCTTTCAAGAAGTTTATCAATTTTTTTTGCAAACAGGAAACCGATGGCTAATGCCGGAATAACAGCAATAATAAGCCGTAAGTAAAATTGCCACTTCGAAAAATCAAAGAACTTTCTCCAGTACAAAACAACCACGCTTAGTATCGCTCCTAACTGTATCGCAACTGTAAACAATTTTGTAAACACATCATCTTTAGGCAGACCTAATAATCTTTCTGCAATTATCATGTGACCTGTTGATGATACTGGTAAAAATTCGGTAATGCCTTCTACAATTGCAATTACAATACTTTCAATTAAGGTCATGGTATTTTTTAATGTTGACGGCGCGAAAGTAAAGAAATAAAAAAAGGCGATAATGAATTATCGCCTCTAAAACTTTACAACGTATAAGTTATTGTTGAACTTTTGGTTTTTTGAAGATAGCGTATATTTCTATCATCAATCCTGCAAGAATTAATATTGGAGCAATGGTTACGCGGGTTGTGCTGTATACTGAGCTATAATCAAACTGATTAGGGTTGTCGCTTTTACCACCTGTCATTAATAGCATGCCGATAACAATTACAGCAGCTCCTATACCCATCCACCTATAATTATCCTTGTAGAATAATGGTACCCGTGGAGGCTGCTTTTTAGTTTCTGTGTGTTTTAATCTTGAAGAAGTTGGAGTTACTACTTTGCTTTCAGCCATTGCTTTTATATTTAGATTTGGTAAGATAGGGGTTTTAGGATCATTAGGTCAATGAGTCATTAGGTGATTAAGTTATTAGGTGATTAAGTTATTAGGTGATTAAGTTCAGAATAAATATCAATAGCAAGTGAACTATTCAACCAATCAACTAATACAAATCATCCAGGCTCATCTTAAGATATTTTATCACGCTTCTATGAGTGCTAAATACTGAAATACATACACCTGTTAAGATCATTCCACCAAATAAAATGAGGGTAAGTTTTGTGTTACGAATTGCACTTAACTGCGGAAACTGATCTTCGGCCCACCCAATAAGTATAAACAAAATAAGAATGGCAATGCCTGAACTTATAAGACCATTAATTACAGCTCTCAAATCCATGGGCCTTGCTATAAACCCTCTCGTAGCGCCTACCATCTGCATTGTCTTAATTAAAAAACGATTGCTGAACATGGCAAGCCTTATCGTATTATCGATACTTACTATTACAATTGTGCAAAGAATAACTGCCACCACGATAAAAATTAAACCCAGCTTTGATGAGCGTTCATTTAGATTATTTACCAGCAATTGTGGGTATTGTAATTCTTCAACGATATTTCCAAACCTGCCAATAATATCGGTAGAGATTTTTTGCAGGCTATCCCTATTAACGTAATCTGACTGTGCGTAAAAGTCGATGCTTTCAGGTAAAGGATTATAATCAAGAATCTTTGCCCAATCTTCGCTGCTGCCTTCTTTACTCCAAATAGTTTTTGCCCCTTCCTTAGTTACATACTGTACATTTTTTGCATATGGCTGAGCTGCAATATAAGTCTGCATCTGATTAATGCTGTCTTGATTTGTAGTGCGCAGGTAAGCACTAATGCGGATGTCTTCTTTGAATGAGTTACCGGCAGCATTAAAATTGAGAAAGATCCATCCCAGGATACCCATTATTAAAAGTACAAGAGCTACACCAACAATACTGTAAATATAACTTGGTTTACTGCGTTTGCTTGATGCTTTTCCAAATTGCGCCATACTAGGTATAAGGTTTTTGTACGTTGCAAATGTAGTGTTTTGAGGCTTAAACCTTACTTTTGCACCCTTCTTAAATTAAGTCAAAATTTAAAATTCAAAACTTAGAAAATTAAACAATCTTCTTTGCTTTGGATATAAGCTTTAGCAACTTTTTATGACTTTGCATTCCCTTTTAAAAATCTTGAAACATTACAATACTGGTATTTTGACTTTTCACTTTTTGAATTGAACCAAGTAAAACATGGAATATAACTTTAGAGAGATTGAAAAAAAATGGCAGCAGCAATGGAGAGAGAGCCATGCTTATGAAGTAACAAATGACAGTACAAAGCCTAAATTTTATGTGCTTGACATGTTTCCTTACCCAAGCGGCGCTGGTTTACATGTCGGTCATCCGTTAGGCTATATTTCCAGCGATATTTATGCAAGGTTTAAAAGATTAAAAGGTTATAATGTATTACACCCAATGGGTTTTGACAGCTTTGGTTTACCGGCAGAACAGTATGCTATTGAAACGGGTCAACACCCGGCTGTAACAACAGAAAACAATATAAAGAGGTACCGTGAACAGTTAGATAATATTGGTTTTTGCTATGACTGGAGCCGTGAAGTAAGAACAAGCGATCCTAAATATTATAAATGGACACAGTGGATATTTCTTCAATTGTTTGATAGTTGGTACAACCGCAAAATGCAGAAGGCTGAACGCATAGCGCAACTGGTAGCAAGGTTTCGACAGGAAGGAAATGCCAACCATGAATGCCCGGGTGACAAAAAACTAAACTTTATAGCAGAAGAATGGAAAGGCTTCGATGAAGCAAGGCAGCAAGAAATTCTGATGGATTACCGATTGGCCTTTTCTGCATTTGGGGAAGTGAACTGGTGCGAAGCTTTAGGGACAGTGTTGGCCAATGATGAAGTAGTTAACGGTGTAAGCGAACGAGGCGGTCATCCTGTGGTGAAAAAGAAGATGCGTCAATGGTATTTAAGAATAACCGAGTATGCAGATCGTTTGCTCCAAGGCTTAGAGCAGGTTGACTTTAGCGATGCGATGAAAGAGATGCAGAGGAACTGGATAGGGAAGTCGCAAGGTGCTGAAATAAGGTTTAAGGTTGCTGCTGGTAATGACCTCACCCCTAACCCCTCTCCAAAGGAGAGGGGAACAAAGGAGGAGAATTCAACAGATGTAAAGGATAATATTCCTCCAGGTTATATGACCAACACTTTTGAACAGTGGAAAGCAACAGCAGATTTTGCAAAGGCAAATAGAAAAAATTCTACAGAAGCGGAAAGTCTTCTTTGGCAGGAAATAAGAAATAGAAAACTGCAAGGGTATAAATTCAGAAGACAACACCCTGTAGCTGGTTATATTCCTAATTTTATTTGTATAGAAAAGAGACTTATTGTAGAAATAGATGGTGGCTACCATTCAGAAGAAGAGCAACAGAAGTTTGATGTATCAAGAACGAAATGGTTGGAAGAACATGACTACAGAATAATAAGATTTACTAATGATGAAGTAACTAATAATATTGAGGAAGTTTTACAAAAGCTAGAAAAAGCACTCTCAAGTAATGAGGGTTTAGGTAAGCTTACTGCCCCCTCTCCCTTGGAGAGGGGGCAGGGGGGTGAGGTCATTACAGTATATACCACAAGACCCGATACCATTTTCGGAGTTGACTTTATGGTACTTGCCCCTGAACACGAACTAGTAGCTTCTATTACAACTGCTGAACAGAAATCTGAAGTCGAAAAATACCTCGAGTATGTAAAAAGCCGCAGCGAAAGAGAGCGTCTTGCCGAAGTAAAGTCGATAACGGGTGCCTTTACCGGTGCTTATGCTATCAACCCTTTTAATGGCCGTGAAATACCTATTTGGATAAGTGAATATGTTTTGGCTGGTTATGGTACAGGCGCTATTATGGCTGTGCCCTGTGGCGACCAACGCGATTATGCTTTTGCAAAACATTTTAATATTCCTATTACTAACATTATCGGCGATGCTTATAACGGCGAAGAAGCGAACGCGACTAAAGATGCCATTCTTCAAAATTCTGATTTCATAAATGGTATGGTGATGAGAGATGCCATTGATTTAGTTATTGATAAGCTTGAAGAAATAGGTATTGGCAAGAGGCAAATCAACTACCGGATGAGAGATGCAGGCTTTAGCCGCCAGCGTTATTGGGGTGAGCCTTTTCCAATTGTTTACAAAGGTGGCGTTGCATATGCTTTAGAAGAAACCGATCTCCCTGTTGAGTTACCTTATGTTGATACTTATAGCGCCGGCCCTGAAGGCGAAGGACCATTAGCTAATCTTGCTGATTGGATTATAGCTTCCGGCGGAACAAGGGAAACGAATACGATGCCAGGTTATGCAGGTTCTTCCTGGTATTTTTTGCGCTATATGGATCCTTATAACGAGCGGGAATTTGTTGATAGAAAAGCAGCAGATTATTGGGGTCAGGTTGATTTGTATATAGGGGGAACTGAACATGCGGTTGGTCATTTATTATATAGCCGTATGTGGACAAAGGCTTTGTATGATCTTGGTTATATAAGCTTTGATGAGCCTTATAAGAAGTTGGTTAATCAGGGGATGATAACAGCCTTTTCTTTTTTTGTTGAAAGGATTGAATTAGTTGATTTGCTTTCTGGAAATGCTGATTTTTTTAGTGAAAGTGAATATGTTCCTTTCGAAAATAAAATTTTCTTTTGTTCATTTGGAGAATTTGATAGACTGCCAGTTCCATATGAAGATAAGCAAACGGGAAAGTTGTATGAAAGAGGTAGATTTCTAAATTATCACAGATTGAAAGATGTTTCGCACATAGTAGAAACAGGAGAGGGAGATTATAGAATTTCAAAAAAAAATCTTGAAGCTTATATAAAAGATAAAGGAGTAGAATTTGTTGGATTTGAAATTACAGATGTAATAGTTGACGAAGCGGTAGAAGAATATGTAAGCGTTCGTCCTGAGATTGAAAAAATGTCTAAATCAAAAGGTAATGTTCAAAATCCAGATTTTATTGTTGAAAAATACGGAGCAGACACCTTCCGCATGTACGAAATGTTTTTAGGTCCGGTTGAACAAAGCAAGCCCTGGGATACAAAAGGCATTGAAGGTGTTCATCGTTTCCTGCGTAAGCTTTGGAGATTGTTTGTTGACGAAGTAAAAGGTGCAATCGTTAATCATGATCCTGCTACGGATGCAGAATTAAAAGTGCTTCACAAAACCATAAAGAAGATTGAAGAAGATACTGAACGTTTTAGTTTTAATACTGCTGTTAGCGCCTTTATGGTTTGTGTAAACGAACTAAATGATCTTAAGTGTCATAAGAAAGAAATACTTGAACCGCTGGTTATTTTGATTACTCCGTATGCACCACATATCGCTGAGGAATTATGGAATATAATGCATAACGACGGCTCTGTACTTGATGCAGTTTTCCCAAAGCTCGACGAAAAATATTTAATTGAAAGCGCCAAGGAATACCCGGTCAGCATCAACGGAAAAGTAAGAACTAACATTAATATTTCTCTTGATGCTGCCCAACCTGAAGTTGAACAAATTGTACTTGCAAACGACGTCGTACAAAAGTGGCTCAACGGCCAGGGACCGAAGAAGATCATTTTTGTAAAAGGCAGAATGATCAATGTGGTTATCTAAATCTCTGTTTAAGCTCTTACTAATTTGAGTTGGTTTAAAAAGGATTGAAACAAAGAAACCCTGTAGATTTCCCCAGGGTTTCTTTGTAAAACAGTTAATTGGTCATCAATTGCTGGTAGGCTATCTTCCAGTTAACTTCTTTCCACCTATTTCTTCAAGCATTTCTTTTACGGCTGCTTCAATCTGGGTGTCTTTTCCAGTTAAGAAGTCTTCGTATTTAAGAGGCACTTTTATATCTGGCTCAACCTGAAGATTTTCTGTTGGTCTTTTCTCTTTGCCAATGGTAGCAACCATTGGTATACCAAATACAAGTGTCGGATCAATTTGTGTTTCCCACCAAACGGCAGTGCCCGTACCGGCGACAGGCATACCTATTAATTTACCTATTCCATTTTGTTTGTAGATGTAAGGGAAGATAAAAGCATCGCTGTAGTTGCTTTCGCTCATTACTACGCAGCTTGGTTTTTGCCAACGGTTGAGTGGTTCGCCCCCTTTTAAAAGGTTGCTCTGGGGTGCAAACTGAAGATAGTTTTTGCCGCTAAGAAAAGAATTCAAATCATCATGCAGCCATCCACCTCCGTTAAAACGGGTATCTACTATCAAAGCTTCTTTTTCAAGATTTTTTCCCATTACCCTATCGAATACTTCACGAAAGCTTGTATCATTCATTGCCTGTACGTGTACATATCCTACTCTGCCCCCGCTAAGTTTATCTACCAGTTTTTCCATCTTTTTTATCCAGCGCCTGTAAAGCAGCGTTGCCTCTGCAGTTACTGTAATTGGTTTTACCCTTTCATCATAATGTTGTCCTGTAGCAGGGTCAAGTACAGTTAGCAGCGTGTTCTTACCCATTTTTCTATTGAGTGAACCGGCCCAATCTGTAGTATCCGTTATGTCTTCTCCATCTATTTTTTCAAGGATTTGACCTGCCTTTATTTTACTATGTGCCTTATCTGCAGGGCCACCTTCGATAACTTCTGTTATTTTTATTCCTTTGCCTTTATAAGTTTCATCATATAATAAACCTACAGAAGCAGTAACATCGGCTGTTGGATTGCGGGGAGTATATCTTCCTCCTGTGTGAGATGCATTTAACTCACCCAGCAATTCACTAAGCAGTTCCTGGAAATCGTAGTTGTTGCTAATATGTGGCAAGAACTTAGCATAAGCCTTTTTATAAAAGCTCCAGTCAACACCCTGAAATTTAGGATCGTAGAATTTTTTTGATACCTGCCGCCATGCATGATCAAAAATGTATTCTCTTTCAGCTTCAGCATTAAGTACCATCTCGCCATTAATGCCTATCGGAGTTATTTTGCCGCTTTCAGCATCTACCTTTGCAAGGTTTCCGTTGTTGCTTACAATTAGTGTTTTGCCGTCTTTGCTTAATTCAATATCCGTTGGTGTTCCTCCAAGCTTAGCCAGTATTTTAGTTTCGTTTGTACGTGGATCGGTTACCCAAAGATCAAATCCTTTTTCAAATGCAGCCAGATAGTAAACTTTACTAGCTTCATCATTTAACACATAATCGCTTATTGATGAACTGTTAATAGTCAAGCGAACTTTACGATTGTCTAAATCACTAATATCAAGTTCAAGTGGCTTTTTGATTAGGGAGTCTTTTTTATCGGCTGTCTTTTTTTCAACCTTCAGCGTGCTATCTTTTTTTGCTATTTCTTCTTTTTCTTTAAGGAGAGCGAACTCTTCTTTGGTTAATACAAAACGGTCATAAGCATCTTTATCAAAAAATACTGCATAAACATCCCTTTCAGAACTGCCCTGGTTGGCCAAAGATTTTCTGCCGTTGCGGCTTGTAAGCCATGTCATCACTTTGCCATTTAATGCCCATTTATTTCTTTCTTCGCCAAAGCCGCTGTTTACAGGGTTGGTAAAAGAACTTCCATCTGCCTTAATTAATGCTGCATTATTTATAGCAAAGTATCCTTTCTGGTCATCCGCAAGTACCCATTTGCTGTCAGGACTCCATTCAAAATCCCAATCGCCATCGCTATAAGAATAATTGTGTCCAACAGGTAAGAGAGTACGCGTTTTTTTTGAAGCGATGTTATAAACTTTCAAAATATTTCGTTCTTCTATATAAGCAATCTCTTTTCCGTCCGGCGAAAATTTCGGTTGGTATTCTTCAGCTTTAGTAGAAATGATCGGCTCTTCCTTTAATACTGTGGATGCATAGAAATAAGGCTCTTCGCTACGGCTGATTGTAACACGATAAATATCCCAGTTATCATTTCTTTCGCCTGCATATACAAGGCTTTTTCCATCAGGAGACCATTGTACCATGCGTTCCTGTTGTGGCGTGTTGGTAATGCGTTTCGTTTGCGTGCCTTCTACACTGGTTACAAATACTTCTCCCCGTGTTACAAAGGCAATTTCTTTTCCGTTAGGGCTTAATACAAATTCTGTAATGGTGCCACTTATGGGTACATTCTTTTCTGTATTTGCACGGCCATCATTATATATCTGCACATTTACTTTTTTTGCCTGACCGCCTTCTTTCATTAAATAGGTTTCTCCATCATAAGTAAAGCATAATGTATTGTCGTTTGACGCGGACAAATGGCGAACAGGATGCTTATCGAAATTGGTGAGTTGTTTTACATCGGACGGATTACTGATGGATGTTTTAAAAAGGTTTTGAGATATACCACCTCTTTCGCTGAGGTAATAAATTGAGTTGTCATCGCTAAACAATGGTTCGCGGTTTTCGCCCTGGTAAACGGACAATTTTTTATACGATTTATTCCCTAAATCGTACAGCCATAAATCACGGCTTACCGCCGATGTTTGATGTTTGCGCCAGGGGTCTTCATACCCTTTTCTATCCTGAAAAACAATTTGATTTCCCTTGCTGTTGTAATGTGCGTATTCTGCCCCGGCAGCAGTTAGTAATACCGGCCTTCCGCCTGTAATTGGAACAGTATAAAGATTTTGAAAAAGCCGTGGACTGGGAAAGCGAACGCTTGCTGCAGGAGCATTATGACCACTTCCAAAAATTACCTGCTTATTATCAATACTAAAATCAGAAGGGTAATCGGCTGCACTGTTAGTGGTAACACGTGTAGGAATGCCACCGGTAGCAGGCATCACAAATACATCAAAGTTGCCGTAACGGTCGCTTGCAAAAGCAATATATTTTCCATCATGACTCCACACAGGCATCATGTCCTGCGCCTCGTGAATAGTAACCGGAGAGGCTACACCACCATTTGCATCAACCCTGTATATATCGCCCTTATAACCAAATGCTATAGTTTTACCGTCGGGCGAAATGGCGGGGTAACGCATCCATAAAGGAGTTGTTTGTGCGGAGGATGCGCCAAAGAAAGTCGCACCAATAAAAAAGGCTAAGAGTTTTCTCATAAGGTTGCTTTGAAGAAAGTTTTTATTGAGCTTTGTTTTAGAAAAAAAGAATGGAGACCAATTTACATAATTTGTTATTAAAGTACCAGGACACTTTCCACCAGGTTGTGCCTTTTGAAGCAAAGAAGGATAAACTATTGAAAATTGATTTTACCGGTTCCAATCAGGAATTGACAGAAGATATATTATTAGATACAACAGCATTTTCTACATACATAAAAGAACTGCTCGGTAAAAAGTACACCTACGGAATTGGCGGTTACGATGAGCACCGTACGGTTTATTCGAGAAGCGATGTTTTTGATGATGCAGAAGAACCACGGCGTTTACATTTAGGCATTGATGTTTGGGGGAATGCAGGTACGCCTGTTTTTGCTCCTTTCGGTGGCTATGTGCACAGCTTTGCGTTTAATAACCGCTTTGGTGATTATGGGGCTACCATTATTCTTCATCATCAAATTGATGGGGTTTCTTTTAATACTTTATACGGTCACTTAAGCTTAAATGATATTGCCGGCTTGCACGAAGGCCAGTATATAACAAGAGGTGTAGAGTTCGCGCATTTTGGAGAGCCTGAAGAAAATGGTCATTGGCCGCCTCATCTGCACTTTCAAATCGTGAAAGAGATGCACCAACACGATGGAGATTACCCCGGTGTTTGTAAGTTATCGGAACGGGAGTATTATCTTCTTAACAGCCCTGATCCTGATGTTATTTTGCAGATGATGCAGTTTGCCGTATAATGGTTGCATCAGTGGTGACAGTTTTCAGGTAACTCTTCAGTAGTTTTAAGAGGTTAAGAATAATTAGTTTTACCAAGTTAATTATAACAATGGCAAATTCAAATTTGAATAGTGAGAAACCTGTAGTAAGTACTGCTGAAGCGGAGTTTGAAAACAATATACGCCCAAGAGAAATTGAAGATTTTGCCGGCCAGCCACAACTGATAGAAAACTTAAGCATTTTTATTAAAGCAGCAAAACTAAGAGGCGAGGCATTAGATCATATTTTGTTTCATGGCCCTCCGGGTTTGGGTAAAACTACCTTGAGCCGCATTGTTGCCAACGAACTTGGCGTTAATATTAAAGAAACTTCTGGTCCTGTCATAGAAAAGCCCGGCGACCTTGCAGG
>MWYU01000198.1 GCA_002050375.1 Chitinophagales bacterium 62-2 | reverse complement strand
CTAATGCCATAAGTTCCATCGGGGAATTTTGGTACGGTAAATATAGAGCCATGTTTCAAACGTTCGAATACAGCTCCTTCATTAAACGGCGCTAATGAATTAACGTATCGATAATTAACATCAGTGCCAATATTTATTTTACGCGACACCTTGAAATCTGTATTTACCCTTACTTCGTTTATTTTAGAATTTGAATTGGAGATAATGCCTTCCTGATCCTGGTACCGCAAACTTAACCGGGCTTTAAACGTCTCGCTTCCACCACTTACCGATAATGAATGATTGAGTTGTGGGGCTGTATGCAGCACAGCTTCGGCCATGGTGTAAGGCAACGGATATTTGTAGCGATCAGTTGCGTTGACATATTCCTGTATTTGCGGCTCTGTGTATTTGGGTGCTGCACCAACATTTTGCCAGGCAATATTTTGCATGCGCAGGTAGTCTTCTAATCCCATGTGCTCCGGATTATTAACTGATTGCTGCAATGCATAAAAGCCATTGTAAGCAACAGATACTTTTCCGGTTTTTGCACGTTTGGTAGTAATTAAAATAACACCGTTTGCTGCTCGTGAGCCATAGATAGCGGTTGAAGAAGCATCTTTCAGTACCGATATGGTTTCAATATCATTGGGGTTAATATCTTCTAACCGCTGCTCAATCCCATCCATAATTACCAATGGGTTATTCTTGATATTGGAGCTGCTGTTGTTGATATTACTGTTAGTTGTATTGTCAATGGTGGTTATACCTCTAATTCGCATAGTAGCCTGCGATCGGCCTGGTCCACCCCCTAAATCCAAAACACTTAATCCCGGGGCTTGCCCTTGTAAAGCCTGCTGAATATTTGAAACAGGTCTTCTGGTTAAATCTTCGCCTTTTACCTGGCTCACGGCACTTGTTAAACTTACTCTTTTCTGCACACCATATCCCACCACCACTACTCTTTCCAGTTCTTTATCATCGGCCTGCAGAACTACATTCACTGTTCCCGATTTAGTGATTGGCACTTCCTGCAGTTGAAGCCCAATGGAGGAAAATATTAAAGTGCCCTTATTTTTGTTAGCAGGAATGGAGAGGCTAAAACTGCCATCTGTACCGGTAGTCGCTCCGAGGCTAGTGCCCTTTAATAGCACCGAAACACCCTGCAATCCTTCGCCACTTCCAGATGTTACTTTCCCATTAACTATAGAAATAGGTTCCTGAGCGTAACATTTGACAGAAAACGTGGAAAGATTAGTTAAAGCAAGGATTAAAAACAAGGGTTTTAATGTAGCCGAAAGGAGAGTCTTAAGTTTTATCCTACAATCAGGAGTAGAATTTTCTTTCATAGTTTAAATATGGCTTATTGAATAAAAGTGTTTTTAGCATCCAAATCTCCAGGTACTATTATTCTTTACTATTAAACAGTATGAATAATGGGAGGTATAAGAGTATAAAGATATTTTACCTAACTACCTTGAACTAATACTTTCTTCTACTTGTTAAATGTTATCTTTTACTATTGCGTCTTATGATAGCTGTAGTATTCGCAGACATTTTATTATCTAACGAATAATTATTTCTACAAGCTCTCCCTTTTTTTCTTCATTAAGATTATCTATACAACCTACAAGTGTCGCATCAAAAGCAGATGCTCGTGTATTTGTAGCTTATAGGGAGACGTTCTACAAAACCCGCTCAGTTACTACCATCCTGCATTTTGAACCAGTTTGGTAGTTTTATTTATTTCAGTTTGGGGAAATGGAAAACGATACATCTTTGTGTCGAATACCCGGTTCTGAACATTCACATAATTATACGTCATTGTTCCCGTTGCACTGCCATTTGAACTGGTTATTACAACACCTCTAACAGGTTTATTAAATAGCTGCTCGCCTAATTTCCAGCGGCGAACATCAAAAAAACGATGATCTTCAAAACATAATTCCACCCGGCGTTCGTTTTGAATTCGTGCACGCATTGCTTCTTTGGAAGGTGCGACATAACCATTGCCAGCCGGATTTGAAATTTGTAAAGCAGGCAAACTTACCCGCTGTCTTACTAAATTAATACTTGCCAACGCGGCGGCAGGGCCTTGAGCCTCATTTAATGCTTCAGCCTGATTCAATAAAATCTCCGCATATCTAAAGAATACCCAATACCTTCTGGCAGTACTTACTGAGCCGCTCCACCTAACATTGTTTGCCAGAAATTTGCGCATGTAGTAACCGGTTTGTGTAACCCTATCTTCTACAGAAATCCTGTCTTTCCCTCCCTCGTAAGTTTGTATTGCCGGGCTTCCGGTCCACCAAATCTGCCCATTGCCATTGATGAAGTACGTTAACCTGTCATCGCGATTGGCATAAGGATTAGCAGCGTTATATCCTGAAGCTGTATTAATGGTTCCATCAGGATTGAAAGGAGGAAGCCCGGTAGTTTTCATTTCAAAAGCATCCACCAGGTCCTGAGTAGGGTTGGTTCGGCCGAGAGCATTATCATAACTTGGCGGAGAATTAGTCCGGTCGATTTGATTGGTAAGTGCAGGCTGGGCTGCAAAAATCACCTCCCTGTTGTAAGGCTGCGTGGTAAAGTTCCATAACTCCTGGTATTGTATTGCAGTTGCAGCAAGCCCATGATTTGAGCCTGTTACTGTTATGAACTCCTGTGCTGCATCTGCTGCTGCCTGCCATTTAGCAAGGTCGTTAGTTGGATTATTTAACGGGCTAGCGGCATACAGTAAGGTGCGTGATTTTAAAGCAAGCGCTGCTGCCTTTGTAGCCCGCCCCTTTTCGCCGGCAGAATATTGGGTTTGAGATATAGCAGTAATATCAGTTGCGGCTTTGTTGCAATCACTTACAATTTGAGCCACCACTTCATCAAATGTATTTTTGGGCACATCAAGATTTTCATCGAATTGAAAAGTGCTGGTTGCTAATATAAAAGAGCCATACCTTTTCATTAATTCAAAGTGGTAAAATGCTCTTAAAAAGTAAGCCTGACCCACCAAATCGGTAACAGCACTAACCGGAGAAATGGCGCTTGTTGGTGCTTTTTCTATAAATAGATTCGCCTTGCGCAAAAAATAGTATGCATCGCCATAGAATTCGTCATATACCCTGTTTGGCCCCCAACTGCCATTGGTTAAAATATTAATTGAAGAACCTGTATTTGCACTAACGGCTTCATCACTTCCTGCGGCAAAGCCAACTTCGCCATTAAATTCTCCAAATCTGCCGGCTTCTAAGCTTTTTTCACTTGCAGTATTGCCAATGTTTCCAAACCTGTTCATCGTGTTTCCCAATCCGAAATATACAGTATTCAACAACCCTCTTGCATGCCTGTCCGATCCAAAAATTTCAGACTCAACCAGCGTACCATCTATTGGATAAGTATATTCGAGATAATCTTTTTTGCACGAGGAAATACAAAAAAGCAGAACAAGAAAAGCAGCTGCTCTTATATTAATTGTTGTCATATTTTCAGTTGTTAATCTGGTTAAAACCTTGCACTCAACCCTAACGAATAAGTACGCGCATACGGATATTGCCCTTCAGCCTGTCCTGCTCTTGGAAGTTCCGGATCTACATCTAAACCAAGTTTGCTAAATGTAAGCGGATTGAAGGCACTTAAATAAAACCGGATGCTTTGCGCATGTATCCTGCTTAGTAAACCCGGTGGAAGATTTATCCCTAACTCTACTGTTTTAAGTTTTAAAAAGCCGGCATCCCGTAACCAAAAATCGGAAGTGGCTGTATTATTACCCTGATCAGCTAAACCTAAACGTGGATAAGTAGCGGGAGAAGCTGTGGCCGGGGTCCAACGATCTAAGCTTAACTGGTTAAGGCCATTTGGCCCTACCCTTACAAGGTTCTGAATTGAAATTGCCCTGTTGCTAACACCCTGAAACTGTGCATTGAAGTCTAAAATTTTATATCTCAAAGCTGTTCCAAAACCATAATAGGTCGGCGATCCCCAATCTAATTGTTCCCTGTCTAAAGCATCAATTACTCCATCTTTGTTTACGTCTTTATACCTAATGTCGCCGGGTAACGTGCTTCCTGCCAGAGTTGATTTTGGCCCCGCTGCGATCTCCGCTGTATTCTGATAAATCCCTTCGGATATATAATACAAATTACTGTACACATTTCTGCCTATTGTTTGCTGGTACGCCGGCAGGCCCGTTTGGCCGCCCTGCGCTACCACCTCATTATCTGAAACCAGCAGGTTAGCATTTAGCGAAAACTTTACCTGGCCAAAATCTTTTTTATAAAATAATGACCCTTCCAAACCCCTGCTATCAACAATGCCTTCATTAACATTACCGGTGCTTTGCCCTAATATACTGGGTATCGCAGAACTTGTAAGGATACCTTCGCGACGATTTTTGAAAACGTCAACAGTTGCAGAAAACGTGTTGTTGAACAGGCTAACATCAACACCGGCATTAGTAATCGTAAAAGTTTCGTAAGTGAGCCGCGGATTGCCGATATTTAATTCAACAGCAGAATTTGATGCGGTTGGTGTAGGAGTACCAAACTGGTAACCACCTCCCGTGGCGTTACGATCCCAATAGGTATTGTACCCAAATCTTCTTGAGAAATTAAGATCACTGTTTCCAACCTTGCCATGCGATGCTCTTAGCTTGAGGAAGTTAAAAGTTTTGTTTCCAATAAGGAAATCCTCATCAGAAATAATCCATCCCGCAGAAACCGCAGGAAAGAAGCCGTAACGATTGGCAGGAGGCAGATCATCATCTCCTGAATAACCCATAGTTAACCCAAGCAAATATTTCTGTTTGAAAGCGTAATCCACACGAGCCGATAATCCCTGGATTCTTTCATCCAAATTCACAAAAATACTATTCACACGTCTCATACCACGGACAGAGGCATTTACTTTATGATCGCTAAAAGTACGGTCGTAGTCCAATCCTGCCCAAAACTCATTGGAACGCCTGCTGTTATTAAACTGTTGTGATCCGCCTACATAATCCAATCTCGACTGAAAACTTACAGGCACAGCCGCCCCTGTGCTAAAGTCGAAAGAGTTATAGTTTTGAATGAAGCCGCTGGTAAAATCTCCCTGGGCATCATAAGAAAACAACACATTTGCCGACAAGCCCTTAATTAAAGCATCCAGCTTTTGAGTAGCCTCAATGTTGGCGAAACCTACGCGTTGTATATTTCGTAACATACCGCGCTCAGTAAGCTCGCCCATTATGTTTTGAGCATAAGCAGCATTTCCACCAAAAGAACCGTTGGCATTAATGATGGGATATGCATTGGGAGGAGTATTGAATATATATCCTAAAATAGGATTTGTGCTGCCACTTTGATTTGGATTACGCCGGTTCTCGGCGCGGCCTGCAATATTAACCGAAACTAAAAGGCTGTTTGTAATATCGAAATCTATATTTCCACGAAAATTGAACCTCTTATACATGTTGTTACTGTTATAATTAGGTCCTTCAGTTCCTTTAAACACACCCTGTTGGTTCATATAGCCTAACAATGCGAAATATCGAACCCTGCTGCTTCCACCTTGTGCTGAGACAACATATCGTTGTATAGGAGAAGATTTTCTGATGAACCTATCCGTATAATTATTATCAGGAAACAGAAAAGGATCAGTTTTATTTTGATAAGCATCAAGAGTTGCCTGGTTGTAAAAAGGAGCCGTGGTGGAGTTAACTTTGCTTCTGTCATTTAAATATGCCTCGTTGTAAAGCGTAGCGTACTGATAAGAGTTCAATGGTTTTATAAGATGATCGAAAGCCTGGAGACCATACTGCGCATCAAATTTTATTGACGACTTTGTTGCACTACCCCTTTTAGTATTTATCAGTACTACTCCGTTTGATCCCCGTAATCCATACCAGGATAAAGAAGCGGCATCCTTTAAAACACTTACATTTTCTATTTCATTAATGTCTATATCCTGGAAATCACGTTCTATCCCATCCACCAAAACCATTGCATCAGGAAATCCTGCAAAAGATGTTTGCCCTCTTACTCTGAGAAAGCTTATATCATTACCTGGCCTTGTATCTGCTTGTGAAATACTAAGTCCTGCAAGCCTGCCCGAAAAAACATTGGATAAGGCACTTGTATTAGGCTGAGGCAACTCCTCTGTTTTAACTGAGGAAATTGAAGATGTAAGGTATCGCTTCTTACGTGTGCCAAAAGGTATAGCTACGTCGTCGTCATCGCCTGCAAATAGTTTAACCCGTTCCATGCTTACTTTAAATTCGGTGTTCCTGTTTAAGTAGAAAAGGGTGGGTAAGTACCCCGGCATTTTAAGAACGAGTACATCATTCAATGCAGTTTCAAGAGTAAATTTTCCTGCAGCATCTGTTGTAGTTGTAATATTCTTTTCCTGAACTTCTACAGTTGCGCCCGCAATAGGGTTATTATTTATATCAGTGAGAGTGCCTGTATAGATAAGAGCCTTGCCGGCGCTATTATCCTGTGCAATGGCAAGCACAGCTGATATTAAGAAGAGCAGACTAAATGCCCATTTTAAATATTTATATTGGTATTGGTGCTTCATTCATTTCAGTTTAAAATACTTATTGCAAGTTTTGATGGCTTTATCTTTCCCAACCCGGATTTTGGATTAACACTCCGCCGCTCTTGTTTATTTCTGCCTGGGCTATCGGGTAACGATGGTAATGATCCTCAAACTTTTTCTGATAAAGATCAGACAGCACAAAAGGTGCAAACGTAAGGCTGCTCCCCTGTTTTAAAATATCCATACCCCTCATTGGCTGGGCAATCAGTTCAATTCCTTTTTTCCATCGGAAGATATCCCACCACCGGTTATCCTCGAAAGCAAGTTCGACAGCACGCTCATTATAAATGAGTTCGCGCATGGTACTTTGATTTAAAGCAGAGCCGCGGGCAAGCATGGTAAGCTCTACATTTGGCATACCCGCACGTTGTCTAATTTGATCGATATACGGAGAAGCCAAAGCAAACCCGGCCGGCGATACTTCGTTAATTGCTTCCGCATAGTTCAATAGTATTTCTCCATAGCGGAAATAGATATAATGTAATAACGCGGTAGTAGTTACATTACCAGTAAGTTGTTCAGGCCACATTTTACGGCAGTAATATCCTGTTACTGTGTATCTGTTAACGTCAACTCCGGCATCTAAACCGTAAGGTTTGGCAGCACTAGCGGGCTCTCGCCATGCCTCTACAGCCCGGCCTTTCCAAACACGGCCATTTACAAGAACATTATGATTTAATCGCGGGTCTCTGTTTGCGTATGGATTTTGAGGATCATAGGTTATTCCCGATCCTCCGTCAGTAATCCGCTTACCGTTAATCATCTCGTAAAGGTCTACGTGATTCTGAGTTGGATTTACACCATTAAAATTACTCCCATAACCAAATGGTATAACATACGATCCAAAAAAATTAGCCCCATTCCCAACTCGTGGCCCTCTTATTTGTATCATAATATGCTCCGGGGATGTTGCAACTTCTAAGATGTCCTGGTATCTCGGCTGAAGCGAATATCTGCCCATATCAATTAACTTTTTAGCGGCATCTGCTGCTTTCTGCCACCGGGCTGTTTTGTTGCCATCCGTATATCCGATAAGTGCGTTAGTATTACCGGGCCTGTTGTAGTTATCGCTGGCTGCGTATAACAGAGCTCTTGACCGTAAAGCCAGTGTTGATCCCAGATCTGCGCGTCCATTGTTGTTTGAAACGTCTCCGGATATTGAGCCTGTAGGATTAATTACAAATTCGGGATTCCAACCTTTTGAAGAATTGTATATAACAGCATTATTCTGCGAAGGATCAGTAAGCGTCGTGTTGGTAAATAATTGTTCCGCTTCATCCAAATCTTTTTCAATTAAGGTCATTACTTCTTCGTACGAATTGCGGGGAAGATTTACGTTATCGGCGGGTGATAAAACCTTGTCTAATATAACAACACCACCCCACCGCTTAAGCAATTCAAAATAGAAATAAGCTCTTAGCCAAAGCATTTGTGCTTTCACTAATTTTCCATTAAGCTTAGGCTCTTTTTCCCATGGCACTTTATCTAAATTCTGAAGTACTGTATTTGCATTTCTGATACCGGCATATAACTTAACATAAGGTGTTAACCCGCGGCTTGTACTATTATTAGTAGTGATTTCTATTGCCCGGTCGGGATGCAACCAGTCTCCTTCCCACATGGTTGGAATTCCAAGAACCCGCGAGCCGCTTACGGATTCATCAGTTAGCTCTCCAATTGATCCTCTGAAAGGCTGCCCCCCGGCCTGTACACGGCCACCATAATCATCAATCCTAAAGTTATAGGTACGGTCGGCGTATCGTCCTGCCAGTACGGGATCTGCAAAAATATTCTCCTGGGCCAAATCTACCCCTGTGTCGCGTTGAAGAAAGTCTTTTTTACACGATACTATAGCTATTACGCCAATCAGTATCGCCAACAGTATATAATTGATTTTCATAGTTCTACTACTAAAAGTTAACACGCAGGTTTAACTGAAAAGTTCTTGTATTTGGATAAGTAACCAATCTTGAAGTATAGTTTCCCACACCCACGTCGCGGGTATCGTTCGTTTCAGGATCTAAGCCGATGAAGTTGGTCCAGGTATATAAATTCATACCCGAAAAACTAATATTTGCCCCTTGAACTCTTAGCCTTGAAAGCAGGTTTAAAGGCAGTTGATAAGACAACACTACATTTCTAAGCTTGATATAACTCGCATCCTGGAGATGAAATTCATTGATACCGGTACCGTCGCTGAAGTATATGTTTGCCGGTCCGCCGCCAGCCCTTATAGCAGGATAAGACCCATTGGGATTTGCAGGGGTCCAACGGTCTAACTGATGCTCATAAAACGGAGAGCCGCCACCTAAGGTAGCAGGGTTACTTACCTTATCTACTGCCTGGAATAAAGCGCTAAGCCGCCATCTTTTGTATGATAAATTAGGTTCAGCACTATACTGGTCAATAGGCAAATCGCTATAGCCGATGTTTGTAATATCAGTGGGGTCAATAATACCATCACCGTTAGTGTCTTTAAATCTGATCTCCCCTGCCATATACCTGAACCCTGAAAATTGAGGGGCGGCATCTGCTTCAACCTGCGTTTGGTAAAAACCAGGCAGCACGGGATAACCCCTGAACTGACCAATAGAATTTCCGGCTACCCGTAAATTTTCAGCCTGCTGAAGAGGTTCATCAACAATAAGGCGCTTGTTTTTTATGTGACTGAACTGCATATTTATACCATAATCAAAAGCACCGCTTCTATTATTAAGTTTCAGTTCAACCTCAATTCCGCCATTGTAGTTTTTGCCATAATTAGTGGATGGAACCGGCTCGCCGTATATTACCGGGGTGGATGCTGATCGGGATAGTAAAATATCCCTTCTTGTTTCGTCAAATACATCTACTACCAGTTGTATACGGTTTTGCAGGAAATTAGCATCTACTCCCAAATTACGTTTCAGAGATTTTTCCCAGGTAATAAAAGGATTACCAATATTAGTATGTACAATTACCGGAACATTTTGACCCCCTGTTGGCCGGGTACCTGCTCCGCCGGGGCGAGGATCCCAATTACTTGATCCGATATTGGCTGGATTGCCAAAATAGCCGTTGCCTAACCCGCCGTTGGCAGCAGTAAAATGCCCGCCACCTGCAGGGCGGCCATACGAATCCAGGTATAAAAATCTCCCGCCTGTATTACCGAAACCAACCATACCGTAAGAGCCACGGAATTTCATATAATCTAACCCAATGGTCTTTTTTATGCCCTGCATAAATTTTTCCTGGGTAATGGCATAGCCAAATCCAACAGTAGGAAAAAATCCGTAGCGTTCACCTTTGGGATAGTTTTCCGATCCCTGGTAAGTTCCATTAAATTCGATGTAATATTTATCCTTGTAATTATAAGACGATCTGTAGACTAAGCCTTGAAAGGCTATTGGGGCGGCTCCTGAAATAGGTTCCAGTTCGCGGGTTCCCACTACTGCTCCTGATACTTTATGAACTCCAAACTGCCGGGTATAATTCAGGTTTAACTGCAGGTTCGTTTTTAGCTTGCCCGAAGTATTGGGTGCCCTGTTATTAAATCCATCTTCTATTTGTAATTCGGTGGGGTTGGTTCCAAAAAGATTATATAACTCTTTAGTAGCTCTGTTTACTCCGTAAACGGTTCCCGCACCATATTGAACTCTGATAGCCTGGGTGTACTGGTCGTATGCGAAAGAACCTGTAAAATTCAGCCCTTTGGTAACCATCCCAAGATCCTGGCTGAGAATAAAGGTGCTTTCCAAAACATTTTTTTCCTGCATACTATAGCCGCCTCTTTTCATAGAGATGTAAGGACTTTCGCTAACCCCTGTTCCCGGAAAGCCTACATTTCCTATCTGGTTGTAAGTATCATCCAGCTTTATCATTTCGGGAGTACTTCTTTGAGTATATTCCTCATTGAATGGAGCTCCCCACGGCTCCATGGTAGAGATTTTATTAAACAGTGCCTCAGAACCGGATAGTATAGTACCGATAGGATCGTTATAGCTGGCTATCGGCCGCACGGTGTATTCATTTTCTATTCTTCCAGCTAAATTGAGGCTAACCTTAGTGGTTTTAGTTACGTTATAATCGAGGTTCGACCTGAAATTAGTGCGCTTGGCAAAAGGGCTCGTAGTGTACCCGGACGGAGTATTAAACTGTTTAAAAATTCCATCTTCAAACATATAACCCAGCGAGATATAAAAAGCAGCCTTTTTACTTCCTCCGCTGAAGCTTAAATTATGCTGGGTTCTCATCCACGCCTCGCGGGTTAGTGCTTTAAAC